>NZ_JBFRFD010000465.1:0-2919 GCF_052114645.1 Arthrobacter sp. 2YAF22_2 | reverse complement strand
TCCATCGGAGCTGCGGCGGGTGCCTCAGCGGCGGTGCTCACGACGCCGTCGCTGCCGGCGCGGCGGCTGCGGCCACGGGTCCGGGCCCGCGGGCTTTCCTGGGCCGGAGCCTCGGACGCGACGGCGGCCGGAGCTACGGCCGGAGCCGACTGGGCAACCGTGCCGTTGTCGCTGGCCTTCTCGGCGGCCCGGGCGGGGGCCTTGCTGACCGGGGTACCGGCACGATGGGCGGAAATGGCGGTCACCAGATCGCCCTTGCGCATCCGGGAACCCCCGGAGATCCCCAGCTGGCTGGCCAGGGCCTGGAGTTGGGCGAGCTTGAGGCCTGCGAGGCCGCTGCTCTTGGCGGGTGCTGCCGGTTCGGCAGCAGAAGATGATAGTTCCACAGCTGGAGACAGCTCAGTGGTTTCGGTCACGAAGGATCCTTCCCCCTCGACGGCGTCCAGGCTAGGAGCTGGACGCGGTGATTTGATCTGGGCTGCAGTTCAGATCTACAGCCGGGATTTGTGGCCTTGCCGGATGGATTTCGGCCAGCAGGGCCGGATACTGCTACACCAAGACGCGTCCCGAAATTGATGAACGGTCGGCTGACACTTCAGGGGTACAGAGAAGTTCTGCAGCTTCCTGCGTCAGACCGAAAGCAGGTGGCACCGGAAAATATTGCGCAGTGAAAGATGAGAGAGGGCAACTTGGCCAACATCGCGGTCTTACTAAAAGCTTGCGTGTTACCGCCGGTGTATTTCCACTTTAGCACCTTCAGTGTCCACGGCCAGCTTCATCACACGCCAGTGGACCTCCGGCGTGTTGGCTGCAGTGAAAGCTCCGATGAACTCGACGACGTCGGCCGCTTCCTTTTCGTCGGCGGCGAGGACCAGCACGGTGGGCCCCGCACCGGAGACGACGGCGGCATGGCCGGCACCCCGCAGCGCCGCAATCAGCCCGGCGCTCGGTTGCATGGCCTGTGCGCGGTAGTTCTGGTGCAGGTAGTCCTCGGTCCCCGGCAGCAGGAATTCAGGCTGCTGCGTCAGCGCATGGATCAGCAGCGCAGCCCGGCCCGAGTTCATGGCCGCGGCGTGATGCCCAACAGAGGCCGGCAGCAGCGCCCGGGCAGCTTCCGTGGACAGTTCGAAGTCCGGGATCGCGACCACCGGGACGATGGCGGGATCCACTCGCGCGCAGGTGCTGCTGTACTGGTCACTGTCCTGCCAGGACAGCGCCAATCCGCCGAAAATAGCGGGTGCGACGTTGTCCGGATGCCCTTCCATCTTGGACGTGAGCTGCAGGATCCAGTCCTTGCCGCGGCGCGACGCCGCAGGGACCAGTGCGTTCGCAGCGGTGACAGCGGCAACCACCGCGGCAGCCGAGGAACCGAGGCCSCGGCCGTGCGGGTTGACGTTGTCGGCCGTGATCCGCAGACCGTCGTGCCGGAAGCCCAGCTGGTGCAGCGCCTCGGTCAGGGCCCGGGCCACCAGGTGGCTCGCATCCCGCGGCAGCGTGTCCGCACCCTCGCCGCTGAGCTCGAATTCAAGTTCGCCGCTCTCCAGGGTTTCCACCGTCAGCGTGTCGTGCAGCGAGAGGGCCAGCCCCAGGCTGTCGTAGCCAGGGCCCAGGTTCGCGCTGGTGGCCGGAACCCGGACGGTGACCGCCAGCCCGGCCGGAACCGCCGGGGTGTCGGCGGGAGATTCGGCCGGGACGGTGAGGGTGGTTTCCAAGGCTATTTTTCTTCCAGTCCCAGTTCGGCGGCCACCGTGACGACGTCGTTGGCAACCTTAACCGGCTGAACCTCGCTGCCGTCTTCGGTGCGGAGGGCCCACTGCGGATCCTTGAGTCCATGGCCAGTCACCGTGATCACGATGATTTTGCCTTCAGGAACCTCGCCTGCGGCGTGCTTCTTGATCAGCCCCGCGACGCCGGCGGCGGAACCGGGTTCCACAAACACTCCTTCACGGGCGGAGAGCCAACGGTGCGCGGCGAGGATTTCCTCGTCGGTGACGGCCTCGATCACGCCGCCGGATTCATCCCGGGCGGCGACGGCGGTGTCCCAGGAGGCGGGGTTGCCGATCCGGATGGCGGTGGCGATGGTGTCCGGCTCCGTAATGGGGTGGCCGGCTACGAACGGGGCGGCGCCCGCGGCTTGGAATCCCCACATCACCGGCGTCTTCGTGGCGACGGCGGCCAACTGTCCGGCGGTGGCGGACTCGAAAGGCGCCGCATACTCCTTGTAGCCCTTCCAGTACGCGCTGATGTTGCCGGCGTTCCCGACCGGAAGCACATGGATGTCCGGGGCGTCGCCGAGCACGTCAACGACCTCGAAGGCGCCGGTCTTCTGCCCCTCGATCCGGGCCGGGTTGACCGAGTTGACCAGAAACACCGGGTAGGACTCGCCCAGTTTGCGGGCGATGTCGAGGCAGTCGTCGAAGTTGCCGTCCACCTGCAGCAGCGTGGCGCCGTGCGCGATCGCCTGACTGAGCTTGCCCATCGAGATCTTGCCCTCGGGCACCAGCACGGCGCACTGCAGCCCGGCGGACGTCGCATAGGCCGCTGCGGAGGCTGACGTGTTGCCGGTGGAGGCGCACACCACGGCCTTCGCCCCGGAGGCGACAGCCGCGGTCATGGCCATGGTCATGCCGCGGTCCTTGAAGGACCCGGTCGGGTTCATCCCCTCGACTTTGAGGTAGACGGTGCAGCCGGTGAGCTCGGAGAGCTTCTGTGCGTGCACCAGCGGCGTGCCGCCCTCTCCCAGGGTGATGACCTTGGTGGCCTCGGTGACCGGCAGGCGTTCAGCGTATTCGCGGATGACTCCGCGCCATTGGTGAGCCACTTAGACCCCTTCTACCCGGAGTACGGATGTGACGGAATTGATGACGTCCAGGCCCTTGACGGCCTCGACGGTTGCTGCGAGCGCGGCTTCGCTCGCGC
>NZ_JBFRFD010000464.1:0-2921 GCF_052114645.1 Arthrobacter sp. 2YAF22_2 | reverse complement strand
CCAGGGCGCCTGCCATCACGTCGGCACGGATGGCGGCGGCGTCCTCGTCGTGCGGGTCGTCGTCGCTGATAATCACGGTGTCGGCCAGCCGCGCCGCAATTGCTCCCATCGCCGGGCGCTTGCCCTGGTCGCGCTGGCCGGTGGCGCCGAAGACGACGATCACTTTGGACCCGGTCGTCGGGGAGCGCACGGCTTCGAGCGCGCGGGCGAGGGCGTCCGGGTTGTGGGCGAAGTCGACCACGGCGGCGGGCGCGGTCGCGACGAGCTGCATCCGGCCGGGGACGGCCACGGTGAAGGGATCGGCACCGTCCAGGGCTGCCTGGACTTCGGCGGCGCCGGCGCCTCCGGCGAGCACCATGACGGTAGCCAGCGCGGCATTGGCAACGTTGAAACTTCCGGGCAGACCGGTGTGCACCCGCAGTTCAGTGCCGTCCCGGTGCTGCAGGCCGAACACGGTGCCGAGGCCACGCGGCCGGGGGGCGACGACCGTCCAGTCCGCATCTCCGGTGACGGTGGCGAGGGTGGTGACGGGGATGCCGGCGCCGGCGGCTAGCTTTTGGCCCCAGTCATCGTCCACGGTCACGACGGCGGCCCGGGCGCGGCCGGCGGTGAAGAGCCGGGCCTTGGTCTGGAAGTACTCTTCCATGCTGCCGTGCAGGTCCAGGTGGTCCTGGGTGAGGTTGGTGAAGCCGGCGACGTCGAACTCCACGCCGTCGACCCGGTGGAAGGCGATGGCGTGCGAGGATACCTCCATCGACGCCGCATCCAGTCCGCGTTCGCGCATGAGTGCCAGCAAGGCGTGCACGTCCGGCGATTCGGGGGTGGTGAGCAGGCTGGGGATTGCCTCGGCGCCGGCCAGGATCTCGATGGTGCCGATCAGCCCGGTTTTCTTTCCCAGGGCCTGGAGCAGGGAGTTGATGAAGTAGGTGGTGGTGGTCTTGCCGTTGGTGCCGGTGACGCCGAACAGTGCCGGGGCGTCGGCATCCGCCGGACGGCTCCGGTAGATCAGCGCGGAGAGGCGCCCGACGAGGCTGCGCGGCGCTGCAGCCACCAGCACCGGCACAGAAATGTCATTGGCCAGCGCCAGCAGGCGTGCCCCGACGTCGTCGGTCAGCACGGCGACGGCGCCAGCCTCCACGGCCTGGGAAACGAAGTCAGCGCCGTGCCGGGAGGCACCGGGCAGTGCGACGTACAGGTCCCCGGCCAGCACGGCCCGGGAGTTCAGCGAGATCCCTGTGACCGGGACGGCGGCGGAGGGACCGGGCACGACGACGTCGATCCACCTGCCGATGGTTTCCAGCGGCACCGCGGCGACCGTCGCGGGTCGGAACGCCGCGGCGGAGGCCTGGCCGGAGGGCGCGGAGGCCGCTTCCTGGGCATTGGGATTTGACAAGGGATTCTCCGTCGGTGGTGCCGGGCAGCGCGCGCTGCGCGCGGAGGATTGCCCCGCACCCAGGCTCGGCTGCGTGAATAAATGTGCTGCTGGCGAGTGGTGTTGCGTGCTACTTGGCGTACTGCGGCAGCCTGACTGGCGCACCGGTGGAGGGCTGGACGTTGTAGGTCCGCAGCGTCTGGCCCATCACCGAACGGAAAACGGGTCCGTTGGTGATGCCGTAGATGCTGCCCTTGGGCCGCTGCAGGACCACTTCAACAATAAACCGCGGATCGTCCATCGGCGCCATCCCCACCATGGAGGCGGTGTAACCGCAGAAGCCAGGCTTGCCGTCGTCGCACGGGGATTCGGAGGTACCGGTCTTGGCGCCGACCCGGTAGCCGTCGATGGCCGCGTCCTTGATCTCACCTTCGGTGACGGCGCTTTCCAGGATGTCGCGGACCTGCTTGGCGGTGTCCTTGGTGACCACTTGGCGGCTGTCCTTGGCGGGCACCTTTTCCTCGGTGCCCTCCGGGCCGATGTAGCTGTCGATCAGGCGCGGCTGGAGCATGACGCCGTCGTTGGCGATGCTCTGGTAGGCGCGCACCGTCTGCAGCGTCGACTGCGCCACGCCCTGGCCGAACAGGACTGTGTACTGCTGCCGGCCGTCCCACTGGTCCGCGGGGGTCAGGATGCCCTTAGTCTCGGCGGGCAGCCCAATGTCCGGGGCTTCGCCGATGCCGAACTTCTGCAGCCAGTCATACCGCTGCTCCTTGCTGAGCTTCTGGCCGACCATCACGATGCCGGTGTTCATCGAGTAGCCGACGATGCCGGCGAGGGTGCGCTGTTCGGTGCCGTGCTCGAACGCGTCGGTGAAGGTCTGGCCGTCCACGGTGTACGTCGGCGGGATGGTGTAGGTGTCCAGCGGGTGCGAGGTCCCCCCCTCGATGGCGGACGCGGCCGTGATCATCTTCTCCACCGAGCCCGGCTCGTAGGCGGCGGTGACGGCCCGGACGCCGCGGTCCTTGGCGTCGACCTTGCCGGGATCGTTCGGGTCCGGTGCGTCCGTGTCAGCCATCGCGATGATGTTGCCGTTCTTGGCGTCGGCGACCACGATGGTCCCCCACTCGGCGCCGAGCTTGTCTTTTTGGCTCTGGATCGCCTGCTGGGCGAAGTACTGCAGGTCCGAGTTCAGGGTGAGCTTGACGTCCTTGCCGTTGACCGCCGGTGTCAGCTGATCCACCCCCACAGGAATGCGCAGGCCGTCGGCGCCGATCTCGAAGACGCGCTTGCCGGGCGTGCCCTTGAGCACGTCGTCCTGGGTCTGCTCCAGCCCGGCCTGGCCGGTGGTGCCGTCCTTGAGGAAGCCCACGATCCCGCCGGCCACCGAGCCGTTAGGGTAGACACGCTTGCTGGTGCCCTCCGTGACGATGCCGGGAATCTGCAGCTTGGAGATCCGGTCCTCTACGTCGGGTCGGATGTCCTTAGCGACGATGTAGTAGCGCTGGGTTCCGGTCAGGGCGTTCTTGACGTCGTCCTTCTTCATACC
>NZ_JBFRFD010000463.1:0-2924 GCF_052114645.1 Arthrobacter sp. 2YAF22_2 | reverse complement strand
CCCATCCACCTTGAGCTCGCCCGGCGCACCGAAGGAGACAATTTCGTCGCGTACTTTGACGCTGAGCCGGGGGAAGTCCGCGGCACCGCCGTCGGACCATTTCACGTCGATGCCGCGGAAGCCCTGGTATTCACGCGTCGTCTTGACGTACTGTTTGACCGCCCCGATCTCGCCGCCGACCGTCGCGTTGATGCCGTCTTTGGAGATGAGGATCCGGCCGGTCAGCCCGAGCTTTTCGCCGAGGGCGCGCTGCCAGAGCCGGATGGCCTCCGGGTCCGGGATCGGGGTAAAGCCGTAGAAGAGCACAATTCGATTCACGTATTTAAGCGTACTGGTCCGGGCAAAACGCCTTGCCCGGTTCCGCACGCGTCCGTCCGAAAGCGTCATGTTCACGGCCTCAAAGGACTTGACCGGACCGGGCCCCTGTTGCTTGCGCCGGGGCTGGAATACGCTCATCTCATGAGTCTTGACGCCATGGTTGAGGACACCACCCATCTCCTTGAAGTTTGGGTTGCCGGGTGGGCTGGTTGCCGGGGTTATGAGACACGCCGTGAGGGCCGCTTTCCCGCGGTGCTGAGGGCGGACACGACCCAGGAATGGGAATATTTCGCCCACGATCCCTCGGATGCCGAGTTCGCGGACTTGGCCGCCAAGACCGCCGAGGTCCCCGCCCGGATCCTCACGATCCTCACAAACGACGCGGCCCGCTACAAGCCCCTGGCCCAGCAGAACGGGCTGAATGTGACCTCGGCGTCGCAGACCATGATGATCGTGGACATGGAGACCCAGGACTCCGAGGATCCCTGGCTTCCGGACGACGACCTCAGGTGGGTGCCGTCCACCGTTGGCGGTGTCCACCACGCGGTGGTGTACGCCGGCGATGAGGTTGCCGCCAGCGGACAGGTGTTCGTCGCGGACCACACGGCCGTGTTCGACAAGATCGTGGTGGAACCCGGGTACCAGCGGCGGGGGCTCGGCAGCTTCGTCATGCGGGCGCTGGCTGCGCAAACGTTCGAACACGACGTCGAAGGCGGGCTCCTGCTGGCCTCACTGGACGGGCAGCACCTGTACTCGCATCTTGGCTGGACCACGGTGTGCCACGTGCTGATGCTTTCTTCCTCGGACGAGGGCGCCGACCTTTCGGTGGAGTGAGGCGGGTCCGGGGCGCGGCCAGGGCAGCTTGGCGGCGGGCAGCGCGCCGCTGCGGCGGGTGGCTGGCATCTGGCGGCGGCGGGCGATTTGAGCCCGGGTGAAACAATGTTGGAGTGAATCCCCATGAGTCCCTGATCCCGTTGCTGGGCCGCGGCCCAGACCCGGAGCAGCTGCGGCATGTGCGGATGATCCCGGCCCGGAAGGCCGTTGTTGAGCCGTGGCCGGAGTGGGTCCACACTGATCTCGTGCAGGCGTACGGCAGGCTCGGCCTCCACGAGCCCTACCGCCACCAGGTACAGGCCGCTGATCTGGCCCACGCCGGCGAACATGTGGTGATTGCCACCGGCACCGCCTCCGGCAAGTCCCTGGCCTACCAATTGCCGGCGCTGGACGCGGTCCACCGCTCCGAACTGCGCGTGGCGGCCGATCCCGGAAAGATCCACGACGACGGGGCCGTCGCCCTGTACCTCTCGCCCACGAAGGCCCTGGCCGCCGACCAGCTGGCCTCCATCCGCTCGCTCCGGCTTCCCACCGTCCGCGCGGAAACCTACGACGGCGACACAGACCCGACCTCCCGCCGCTGGATCCGGGACCACGCCAACGTCATCCTCGCCAACCCGGACATGCTGCACTTCGGCATCCTGCCCAACCATGCCTGGTGGGCCCGGTTCTTCCGCCGGCTGCGCTACGTGATCGTGGACGAGGCGCACAGCTACCGGGGCGTTTTCGGCTCGCACGTGGCGAACCTGATGCGCCGACTTCGGCGGATCTGTGCCTACTACAGCCCCGGCGCCGATCATCCCGGTCCCGTGTTCATCGCCGCTTCGGCCACCGCGTCCGACCCTGAAACCTCCTTCGGCCGGCTCATCGGCGCTCCGGTACGGGCGGTGTCCGAGGACTGCTCGCCGCACGGTGCCACCACCGTTGCCTTCTGGGAACCGGCCCTGACGGAGCAGCGCGGCGAAAACGGGGCCAAGGAGCGCCGGACCGCCGTGGCTGAAACTTCGGACCTGCTGGCCAACCTGGTCGCCTCCCGGGTGCGGACCATCGCGTTCATCAAGTCCCGGCGGGGGGCCGAGACAATCGCCTCCATCACGAAGCGTCTCCTGGACGAGGTGGACCCCAGCCTGCCGCAGCGGGTGGCGGCCTACCGGTCTGGGTACCTGCCGGAGGAAAGGCGGGCCCTGGAAAAGGCGCTGCGCTCCGGCGAGCTGCTGGGCGTTTCCAGCACGTCCGCGCTCGAACTGGGAATCGACATCTCCGGTCTCGACGCTGTTCTGGTGGCCGGCTGGCCGGGAACCAGGGCCTCGCTGTTCCAGCAGATCGGCCGGGCGGGCCGCGCTGGGCAGGACGCCATAGCCGCCTTCGTCGCGAGCGACGATCCCCTCGACACTTATCTGGTGAACCACCCGGAGGCGATCTTCGACGTTTCGGTGGAGGCCACGGTCTTCGACCCCTCCAACCCGTATGTGCTCGGACCGCACTTGTGTGCCGCCGCGGCGGAGCTGCCGCTGGGGTATGCGGAGCTCGGGTTGTTCGGCCCGACGGCCGAAAAACTGCTGGATCAGCTGGTCGGCCAAGGCTACCTCCGCAAGCGCCCCGCGGGCTGGTTCTGGACCCACCCGCAAAGCGCCGCGGCCATGGTGAACCTGCGGGCCGACGGCGGCGGGCCGGTGAGCATTGTGGACGCCGACACCGGTTCCCTGCTCGGCACCATGGATTCGCCCCAGACGCATTACCAGGCACACACCGGCGCCGTCTACGTCCACCCC
>NZ_JBFRFD010000462.1:0-2928 GCF_052114645.1 Arthrobacter sp. 2YAF22_2 | reverse complement strand
GAGGGCGTCTGCGAGGTCCTCGACGGGCGCGAAGTTCCCGTCCACGCCGCGGCCGCCGGCCACCACGATCCGGGCTTCGGAGAGCTCGGGGCGTCCGCTGGCGGTCTTTTCGGTGCGGCCGGTGATCCGGGCCGAAGCGGCGGTGGCCGTGGCCGGCACCTCGATGATTGCAGCTTGGGGCGCCGTGCCGGTGACTGCCGGCTCCGGGGTGATGCTGTTGGGCTTGACAGTGAGCACGGCTACCGGCGTGGTCGTCTTGGCGGTGGTCATGTACGAGCCGGCCAGGACCGATTTGTGCGCGGTGCCGTCGGGGTCGACGGCGACGACGTCGGTGATCACGCCGGCGCCGAGCTTGATGCCCAGGCGGGCGGCGATTTCCTTGCCCTCGGCGGAGTTCTCGGCCAGGACGATGGTGGCCCCGCTGGTTTGCGCGGCGGCCGCAAGGTAGGACGCCTTGGGTCCGACGAGGTAGTCGTCCAGGTCTTCGGCGGAGGGCCGGTACAGGGCCTGGGCTCCGTATTCGCCCAGAGCCGCCGCGACGTCGTCGTGCAGTTCGCCGTTGAGGGCCACGGCCGGTTCGCCGAGAGAGCGGGCGATGGTGAGCAGCTCCAGGCTGGACTTCTTCAGCGCCCGGCCGGGGGTGTCAATGAATACAAGTACTTTTGCCATGTCTGGGGATCCCCTTAGAGCAGCTTCTGGGCGGCCAGGAACTCAACCAGCTTGATGCCGGCGTCCCCTTCGTCGGTGATGATGGTGCCCGCGGTCCGCGGCGGGCGGACCTCTGCGGCCTCGACCACGGTCCAGGATCCGGACAGCCCCACGAGGCCCGGGTCGACGCCGATATCCGCCAGCGTCAGGGTGGTGATGGTCTTCTTCTTCGCCGCCATGATGCCTTTGAAATTCGGGTAGCGCGGGCTGTTGATCTGGTCGGTGACCGAGACGAGGGCCGGCAGCGTGGCTTCGACGGTGTCGGCGTGCGAATCCCCGTCGCGGCGGGCGGTGAGCTTGCCGCCGGCGACTTCGAGCGACGCCGCGAAGGTCACCTGCGGGAGGTCGAGCCGCTCGGCCAGCTGGGCCGGAACCAGGGAAGTCTCGCCGTCGGTGGAGGCCATGCCGGTCAGGATCAGATCGACGGGGGCGTCGGCGCCGAGGTGCCGGATTGCGGCGGCCAGCGCGAGCGAGGTGGCGGCGGCGTCGGAGCCGGCCAGCGCCTCGTCGCTGAGGTGCACGCCTTCGGTGGCGCCGATCTGGAGTGATTTCTTGACGGCGTTGACGGCGCCGGCCGGGCCCATGCTCAGTGCGATGACCTTGTTGCCGGCGGCCTCGCCGCCGCGCGCCTCGATCAGCTGCAGCGCGGCCTCGAGGGCGTATTCGTCCAGCTCCGACAGGATGCTTTCGGACCGGTCAGTCGTCTTGTCCCCGCCGCTGAGGTGGCGGTCGAACTGTGCGTCGGGTACGTGCTTGACCAGCACGATGATCTTCAGAGTCTCTTCCACTGTGTCTACAGCAGCCTTCCATCCGGGTGCGCGGCCAGCCGGGCGGGTCATGGCCAGGGAACGCCCGGAGGTGCCGGGGTGCTCCTAGCTAACCATATAGCGCGGGCCCGGCGCGGCCTTCGAAAAAGGCCCTAGAAGTAGGAATGCCGGCTGGCACCCCCAAGGTGCCAGCCGGCGTCGCGGGCGGGGTGCGCTGCCGCACCCGGTGCCTTCCGCTCGTGCTTCCTACTGGTCGGCGGCGGCCCCGAGGGTCACGTCCAGTTCCTTCGCCTGGCCGCCCCGGAGAACCGTTACCTTAACGCTGGCGCCGGCGGCCTGTTCACGCACGGCGGCAGTCAACTGGTTCGGATCGCTGATCGTTAGGTCCTGGAACTTGGTGATGACGTCGCCCACCTTGATGCCGGCCTTGTCGGCCGCCGAGCCGGGCTCGACCGTGGCCACATCGGCGCCAACCGAGAAGCCGGAAGACGAGGTGCCCGCCTTCGGCTTGACGCTTACCCCGAACTGGCCGTGGGTGGCCTTGCCGTTGGTGATGATTTCCTGGGCCACGCGCTTGGCGTGGTTGATCGGGATGCTGAACCCGACGCCGATGTTGCCGCTGCTGCTGCTGCCGCTTGAGTCACCGCCCGCGGAGGCGATGGCGACGTTGACGCCGATGATCTCACCCTTGCTGTTGACCAGCGCGCCGCCCGAGTTGCCCGGGTTGATGGCCGCGTCGGTCTGGATCACGTTGATCGAAATGCTGCCCTGGGCCGCAGTGCTCGGTGCCTGGCCGCCGCCGGGAGGCGCGAACTGGAACCCCTGGTTGCCGCCCTGGGAGTTGTCGGAACCGTCCTTGGGGGCTGCCGAGGACGCCACGCTGATGGTGCGGTTGAGCGTGGAGACGATGCCGTCGGTCACGGTCCCGGTCAGGCCCAGCGGGGAGCCGATCGCGATCGCGGTGTCCCCGACGTTGAGCTTGTCCGAGTCGCCCATGGTGGCAACGACCAGTCCGGCGGGGTTGTTGACCTTGATGACCGCAAGGTCAGAGAGCGGATCCGTACCAACGACGGTCGCACTGAAGACCCTGCCGTCGCTCGTGCGGACTTCCAGCGCGGCCTTCGACGTCTTGCCGTCCAGGGTGACGACGTGGGTGTTGGTGAGGATGTGCCCGTCGCCATCGAGGATGATGCCGGACCCGGTCCCGCCGTCGCTGCCGCTCGTGGCCTTAATGGTCACGACGCTCGGGGAGGCCTTCACAGCCGCGGCCGTGATGGCGTTGACGGAGTCCTGGTTGTTCACGATCACGGTGCCGGACTGGCCGGTGCTGCTGGTGGAAGCGAGCGGCCGGTTGCCGATCAGGGCGTTGCCCCCGGCCACGACGCCGCCGCCGACGAGGCCGGCGGCCAGGATGCTGGCCACGAGCGTGGGGACGCCGAACGCCGCCTTGCGC
>NZ_JBFRFD010000461.1:0-2939 GCF_052114645.1 Arthrobacter sp. 2YAF22_2 | reverse complement strand
GCCTTGGACGTCGTCCTGGAAGGGCTGCGGCGCCTGGAATACCGCGGCTACGACTCCGCCGGGATCGCGGTGGTGGCTGACGGCACCATTGAGTCCCGCAAGAAGTCAGGGAAACTGAGCAACCTGATCGGCGAGCTCGAGGCCAACCCGCTGCCCGAGGCTATGACCGGGATCGGTCACACCCGCTGGGCCACGCACGGCGGCCCCACGGACCAGAACGCGCACCCGCACCTGTCCGATGGCGGCAAGCTGGCGCTGATCCACAACGGCATCATCGAAAATTTCGCCGAACTGAAGTTGGAGCTCCTCAATGAAGGAGTGACTTTCCTCTCGGAGACGGACACCGAAGTGGCCGCGGCCCTTCTCGGCCACATCTACCGGACCCAGCTCGGCGGCGACAATTCCAACGGCGGACTGACCAAGGCGATGCAGCTTGCCTGCCAGCGCCTGGAAGGCGCCTTCACGCTGCTGGCAGTGCACGCGGACCAGCCCGACGTCGTCGTGGCCGCCCGGCGCAACTCCCCGCTGGTGGTGGGCCTGGGTGACGGTGAGAACTTCCTCGGCTCCGACGTCTCCGGCTTCATCGATTACACCCGCCGGGCCGTGGAACTGGGCCAGGACCAGATCGTCACCATCACCGCCGACTCTGTGGACATCACGGACTTCTTCGGCGCCCCGGCCGCGGGCAAGGAGTACCACGTCGACTGGGATCCGGCCTCCGCGGAAAAGGGCGGTTTCCCGTCCTTCATGGAAAAGGAAATCCACGATCAGCCCGACGCGGTCGCGCAGACTCTGCTGGGCCGGTCGGATCTCGAAGGCAAGCTGACCCTCGATGAGATGCGGATCGACCCCGAACTGCTGAAGCACATCGACAAGATCATCGTGCTTGCCTGCGGCACCTCCGCATACGCCGGTCAGGTCGCTAAATACGCGATCGAACGCTGGTGCCGGATCGCCACCGAGGTGGAGCTCTCGCACGAATTCCGGTACCGGGACCCGATCGTCGATGAGAACACCCTGGTGGTTTCCATCTCCCAGTCCGGCGAGACGATGGACACGCTGATGGCCGTCCGCTACGCCAAGGAACAGGGCGCGAAGACCATCTCCATCTGCAACACCAACGGATCTACGATTCCGCGTGAGTCGGACGCCGTGCTGTACACCCACGCCGGCCCGGAAATCGCGGTGGCATCCACGAAAGCCTTCCTGGCCCAGATCACCGCCGCCTACCTGCTGGGCCTCTACCTGGCACAGCTGCGCGGCAACATGTTCCAGGGCGAGATCAAGGACGTGCTCGCGGACCTCGGCAAGATTCCGGCGAAGATCCAGGAGATTCTCGACCACGAAGACGAGATCAAGGACCTCGGCGTCGAGATGGCGAACGCCAAATCGGTGCTCTTCCTGGGCCGCCACGTCGGCTTCCCGGTCGCCATGGAAGGCGCCCTCAAGCTGAAAGAGCTCGCCTACATCCACGCCGAAGGGTTTGCCGCCGGCGAGCTCAAGCACGGCCCGATCGCCTTGATTGAAGAAGGCCAGCCCGTCTTCGTGATCGTCCCCTCGCCCCGCGGCCGGGATTCGCTGCACGCGAAGGTTGTCTCCAACATCCAGGAAGTGCGGGCCCGCGGCGCCAAGACGATCGTCATCGCGGAAGAGGGCGATGAAGCGGTGAAGGCCTACGCCGAGCACGTCTTCTACATCCCGCCGACGCCGACGCTGCTGGCACCCCTGCTGTCCACCGTGCCGCTGCAGATCTTCGCGCTCGCCCTCGCCAGCGCGAAGGGCTACGACGTGGACCAGCCGCGGAACCTGGCCAAGAGCGTGACCGTAGAATAGCCGCCATGATTGTTGGTATCGGCGTAGACGTCGTAGACATCGAGCGGTTCGGCCGGCAGCTGGAGCGCACCCCCGGGCTGCGGGACAGATTGTTCGTGCCCGCCGAACGGGACCTGAACACCCGATCCCTGGCCGCGCGGTTCGCCGCCAAGGAGGCGGTGGCCAAGGTGCTGGGCGCCCCCGCAGGCATGAACTGGCAGGACTGCTGGATCGGTCTGGACCAACACGGCCCCACGGTCCAGGTCAAGGATACGGTTCTGGCCGTGGCCGAATCGAAGGGCGTCAAACGCTGGCACCTCTCGATCAGCCACGACGGCGGCATCGCCACCGCCACGGTGATCGCCGAGGGCTAGGCACCATGATCAGCGCTTATACCGGGACCCACATCCGAGAAGTCGAACAGCGGCTTATCGAGGCAAATGCGGACACCGGTATGGGCGCTGTTCTCATGCAACGCGCCGCCTACGGCCTGGCCAATACCGTGATCCGCGAACTGCGGGACCGGGGATTGCGGCCCTACGGTTCCAGCGTCACCGTCCTCGCCGGCAAGGGCAACAACGGCGGCGACGGCCTCTACGCGGCGGCGCTGCTGGCCCGCCGTGGCCTGCGGACGACAGCGATTCTCACCGCCGGGCAAGCCCACCGGGCCGGACTGGAGGCCTTCCGCGCCGCCGGCGGCCGGGACGCGGCCCTGACTGGGGGCAACGCCGGGGAGCTGGCCGCGGACGCCGCACGATCCGACGTCGTGATTGACGCGGTCCTGGGAACCGGCGCCCAGGGCGGCCTGCGCGGCGCCGCGGCAACTCTGTTCGAAGAACTCCAACGCCTGCACACCCGCCGCGGGCTCGTGGTGGCTTGCGATATCCCCAGCGGCGTCGACGCTGACACCGGCGAGGCGCACGCCCCCGTGCTGGCCGCCGACGTCACCGTCAGCTTCGGCGCCGCGAAGGCCGGCCTGCTCGCCGACCCCGGCGCGGACTTCTGCGGCCGGCTTCGGATCATCCCGATAGGCATCGAGGACGCGCTGGCCGGTCCCGAGTTGCGGCGCCTCGAGGCTGCGGACCTGGCCGCGCTCCTGCCGCACCCCGGCCGACGCTCGCACAAAT
>NZ_JBFRFD010000460.1:0-2965 GCF_052114645.1 Arthrobacter sp. 2YAF22_2 | reverse complement strand
CCTCGGTGCGGACCAGGTCGCCCTGGTAGGACGGCAGCCGGGTGGCGACGTCGTACACGCTGGCGTGCTTGCGGTGCACGGCCCCGAAGGCGTCGTCCACGAACGCGCCGTTGACGCCGCTCAGGGAGACCAGTTCGTCCGCGAAGGCGCCCCGTTCGGCGTCGTCCTTGGAGGTCTCCCGCGGGTCGAAGCGCACGTTCTCCAGCACGAGGGCTTCGCCGTCCTGCAACGCCGCGGCGGCCGCCTTGGCGGACCGGCCCACGGTGTCTTCGGCCAGCGACACTTTGAAGGAAGCGAGCTCCGCCAGGCGTGCGACTGCCGGTTTGAGCGAGTACTTGTCCTCCGGGGCGCCCTTGGGGCGGCCGAGGTGCGCGGTGACGAGGACACGGGCACCGGCATCCGTGAGCTTTGCCAATACCGGCAGGGAGGCCTTGATCCGGCCGTCGTCAGTCACTGTAGAGCCGTCGAGCGGCACGTTCAGGTCACTTCTGACCAGCACGTACCGCCCGCGGACACCTTCAGCGATCAGTTCGTCGAGGGTGTGGAATGTCATGTGTCTTACCCTAGCCCAGCTTCGATGCGACGAGCTCCGTAAGGTCGACGAGTCGGTTGGAGTAGCCCCACTCGTTGTCGTACCAGGAGACGACCTTGACCTGGTTGCCGATCACCTTGGTCAGGCCGGAGTCGAAGATGGACGACGCCGGGTCCCCGACGATGTCCGAGGAAACGATCGGCTCGTCGGTGTAGGTCAGGAGGCCCTTGAGTGCTTCGGACTCGGACGCGGCCTTGAGCGCGGCGTTGACCTCCTCCACGGTGGTCTCACGGGAGACGGTGACGGTGAGGTCGGTGGCGGAGCCGGTGGGGACCGGGACGCGGATGGCGTAGCCGTCGAGTTTGCCCTTGAGCTCGGGCAGGACCAGGCCGATGGCCTTGGCGGCGCCCGTGGAGGTGGGGACCATGTTGATGGCGGCGGCGCGGGCGCGGCGGAGGTCCTTGTGCGGGCCGTCCTGCAGGTTCTGGTCCGCGGTGTAAGCGTGGATGGTGGTCATCAGCCCGCGCTCGATGCCGAAGGAGTCGTTGACGACCTTGGCCAGCGGGCCGAGGCAGTTGGTAGTGCAGGAGGCGTTGGAGATGATGTGGTGCGCGGCGTTGTCGTAGAGACCGTCATTCACGCCCATCACGATCGTGATGTCCTCGTCCGAGGCGGGCGCGGAGATCAGGACTTTCTTGGCGCCGGCGTCGATGTGCTTCTGCGCGTCGGCGGCCTTGGTGAAGAACCCGGTGGACTCGATCACGATGTCGACGCCCAGCTCGCCCCAGGGCAGGTTGGCCGGATCGCGCTCGGCGAGGACCTTTACGGTCTTGCCGTCGACGACGATGTTGCCGTCCTTGACCTCGATGGATTCGGCCAGGCGGCCGCCGACGGAGTCGTATTTGAAGAGGTGCGCGAGGGCTTCCGGGCTGGTGAGGTCGTTGACTGCAACGATCTCGAGGTCTGCTCCCTGGGCGAGGGCGGCGCGGAAGTAGTTGCGGCCGATGCGGCCGAAGCCGTTGATACCAATACGTGTCGTCACGTTTTCAGTCTCCTTGGTGCTCTCTCAAGCACGACTAGTTGAGTAGGCGTTCAAGCCAACTAACAGATCCCGCACGCCATTGGGCAGAGATGATTACCAGATCGGAGGACGAGCAGCCACGTTGCTGAAGGCTAACCGCCTTCCGTGATCCATCTTACGTTTAACTGGGCCCGCCCCCGCAAGTGCGGGGGCGGGCTGACCACGATCCGGTCCTTAGGGACCGAAATGTGAGCTTTGTTACAGCAGGGTTTCGGCGGTGGCCGGTTCCTAGAGGGTGATCAGGCCGGTGGCGTTCTTGCGGGCGGCATCGAAGCGCTTGGCGACGTCGGCCCAGTTCACGATGTTCCAGAAGGCCTTGACGTAGTCGGCCTTGACGTTGACGTAGTCCAGGTAGAAAGCGTGCTCCCACATGTCCAGCATCAGCAGCGGCGTGGTGCCCAGCGCGACGTTGCCCTGCTGGTCGTACAGCTGCTCGATGACGAGGTTGCCGCCGATCGGCTCGTAGGCCAGGAAGCCCCAGCCGGAGCCCTGCAGGCCGAGGGCCGCGGCGGTGAACTGGGCGCGGAACGCGTCGAAGGAGCCGAACGCGTCGTCGATGGCGGCTGCGAGGTCGCCCTCGGGCTTGTCGCCGCCGTCCGGGGACAGGTTCTTCCAGAAGACCGAGTGGTTGATGTGGCCGCCGGTGTGGAACGCGAGGTCCTTGGAGAGGCGGTTGATGTTGGCGAAGTCGCCCTTCTCCCGTGCCTCGGCCAGCTGGGCCAGAGCGTTGTTGGCGCCGGCCACGTAGGTGGCGTGGTGCTTGCTGTGGTGCAGCTCCATGATCCTCGCGGAGATGTGAGGTTCCAGCGCTGCGTAGTCGTAGTCAAGTTCGGGAAGTACGTATTCGGTCACAAAATCCTCCAATGTCGTGGACGTTCGTCCGGTTTTGCTAACTCTCGGATTGTGCATCCGGATGGTTGGACACCCGGAAGTTCCTTGGATGTGGATCCAGTGGGCATAGCCTCCGGGGCCGGCGGGGTATTCCCCGCCGCTGGATCCGATTCTGGCCCGGAAACCCGGCAGTGGCTACTCGTCCAGCATTTCCGCTGTCACATTGGCTTCGGTGCCGGGGATCCCGAGGTCCTCCGCGCGCTTGTCCGCCATCGCCAGCAACCTGCGGATCCGGCCGGCAATGGCGTCCTTGGTCATCACCGGTTCCGCCAGGCGGCCAAGCTCGTCCAGGCTGGCCTGCTTGTGCGCCACCCGCAGTTCGCCGGCGTATTTGAGGTGGTCCGGAACGTCGTCGCCGAGGATCTCAAGGGCCCGGTCGACGCGGGCGCCCGCGGCGACGGCGGCCTGCGCCGAGCGGYGCAGGTTCGCGTCGTCGAAGTTGGCGAGCCGGTTCGCCGTGG
>NZ_JBFRFD010000459.1:0-2967 GCF_052114645.1 Arthrobacter sp. 2YAF22_2 | reverse complement strand
GCCCCACCGCAAACGCCTGTTCCACTTGACGCTTCTCGCGGTGCAAATCCCCAATCGTCATGACGGAAACGCCCAGGTCCCCAAGCCAAGCTTGAAGTCCTGCCTTCGCGGAACTGCTGGCAGGCACAACAACACAGTCACTCGGCCCTATTTCTTCGATAGAGCTCCACAGGACCGACCCGAGCAACGGTACTGCTTCCGAAGCCGCCTGTGCGGCGGCTGCCAGTTCGTCGAGTATTTCGTCGTTCTCTGCCGAACCGCGCAGCCGTCTCGCTTGCACCGCTACCTGCTCGGCCGCATCGTGGAGACCAGCGTTCAGACTGATCGGCTGTGGCTGCGTCACCAGCCGCCATCGCATCGCGTTGACGGCACCAGCCAGATCAGACCAAGGCACCGGGTCACCCTCACGCATGATCGAAAGCAGTCTACGTGCAGCTGCGTTGAGGCGCGCTCCTCCGGAATCAGCGACCCGAACTATCTCGACACCGTTTCGCCGGAGTTCCGCACAAGAGGCGTAGCGCGCGTTAAGGGCCTCAATCCGTCTCACAGCGCAACCGTGAACGCAAGAGCCTCGACACCGATTGGCGGTGTCCAGCCAAGGGTGTCGCGGATCGAGACGGGTTCCCCGCGCGTGTTTCGTAACTGCACGATAATTTCGGCAGCCGTCTCATCCGCGACTGATCGATCCAGGACGCAGACCACAATTGGAGCCTCTATCTCAGCCAGATACTTGATCGCGCCGCTCCCATCCAACACGACCGCAACGACCTCCTTGGGTAGCGGAAGAACCTCAGCGAGGCTAGCGGAGGCGTACAGCCGTGTCGACCATGTCGGGCCGCGCTCGTCCTTCGGGAGCAAGAGGGACGCGATTTCATCCGACCCAGACACGGTACAGCCGTCCTGTGCAAGGTACGCGCCGAAATCGTCTTTCAGCCACTTGAGCGTTCCCACAATAGCCAGGTCCATGGATGGGCTCGCAAGACGCTGATCCCAGGTCTCCCGCAATCCTGCAAGATCGCAGACACTCCCTGGAACGGGCCGTCGTCCTCGCAGGGGCTCGGTAAGTTCAGGCAGCACCGCGAGTGCACGAATCAAATCCGCCTGCCAGTATGTACCGCCCACGTGGACGCGTGGACGCGCAAAGTTGTCGTCAAATTCGTAAAAGTAGTCACTCAGAACCTCGTTCGAGGTGACGATTCTCACCGGAGTTCCACGCTCGAGGCTCCGCATGAGTTCGATCGGCGGCCGAATCTCGGGGGCAGGTCGAGTCATGGCCCATCCGCAACCAATCAGAGCAGCCGCGAAATCTCTCGTCGGAACCGACACGACTGCAACGAGTTGACGTCCTTCGGCTCGCTGGGCGTACCGCGCAAGGCGAGCGCCAAGAGCAACCAGTGATCCGATCCAAGATGCTCGATGCGCCGGCTCGTCGATGGCCTCGGCTAGGGAAAGCAACGCCTGCCCCACACCGGGAGACGGAGAAACCAATGCGGACCCCCTTTCTCGCAACTCGTCACAACCTTCTCTTCAGGATCATAGGGCGGCACACCGACATCGCCTTTAAGACACCGAACGCTAATTCGTCGTCCACCAAGTACTTCCCAACACCGCGATATTGCCGACCCCACGCCGCAGCATCCGCGGCAGATTCCTAGCGCCTAGCCCGAGCACGGCGGTACGGAGAGCCAAGCAAGTCTTTTTCGTCGCGGGAGAAGATGAAGCCATCGGCAGGCCCCCGAGGGAGCGCCGGCGAATGTACCCTAGATCGGATCTAACGAAGTCGAGCGTGCTAGGCCGGCATAGAGAACATGACGATTACGCTTCCTCTTTGTCTTTGGGTTCATCAATCCGCGGAGCTGGCTCCCGGCTCGTCTCATCGGGACGGGCCTGCCGCCACCTACGCCCACCGATAAGAGCCCCAGTGTTGTCTTCGGAAGGTACAACACGGACCGAGACGTACTCGTCCTGACGCGGCACCGGAACACCGAGATCTTCAGCCAGCTGACGGTGATAAAGCCCACTGAGGATGAGATAACCCTCTGGCGCCAAGACGGAGCGGGAACCGCCGTTATAGCGCACCCGCTTCTGGTGATCTAGCTGACGGCTCACGGTCGCGACGATGTTGCGGTGGACRATCATGTCTACGGCCGCCCTGAATAGACGATGCGTGCGCTGCGTGCCAAAGCGACTATCAAAAATGTCGTCCACGACGTCACGCGGAAGCTGGAGCAACACGTTCGGGCGCAGTGGCGCATCCTTCCAGATCCATTGAACAGAGTCCCTCCCCAAGGCATTGAGTTGACTCTTCTTGTCCCGGTTGGTTGACTCCTTACGRACCTCTGCGGTAATGCGAATGAGGCCAAGGGACCAGACCGACTCCGCATCACTACCTGTCACGACGAGGGCAAGCTCACCGAAAACCTCTGGGGGCAGCATCCAACTTCCCGACGTCTGACTCCACTTGGCGTCAACCTGGTGTCCGGAAATCCGGTAGTCCGTTGCATCTCCGCCCTCAAACTCGAACTCGCGCTGAGCGTTGATCTCCATGAGCGTGCCGAAATGGGTTTTCTCTGTCTTCATCAATTGATCCCAGCGATACCGACCTGTCTCTTGGCCGTTGTAGATCATGTCGTAGGTACGGCGAATTACGGATGCCCACCGCACACCGTCGGGGTCAAGCCGCAGTAGCTCAGCGGCAACCTCATCGAGGGCACGGTCCGATTTGGGGGCGAATATATCCATAGAGTGGCTCACCCGCTGAGCCTACATATAAGACTGGCTGCATCTACTGCCGACACGTCCAAATGCATTTACGATTCCGCCGGTATTGGGGGGAATTTGAACACGCACCCAATCACTGACCTCTGGCCACTCGTCAGGGCACGCACTAGGGACGTTGCACCATTTCCTGCTTGGGAACGACGCACAACCGCCTACGTCGCTTGCGACTCATAGGATGTGCGGAGC
>NZ_JBFRFD010000458.1:0-2983 GCF_052114645.1 Arthrobacter sp. 2YAF22_2 | reverse complement strand
CGCGGGCCGCTCCGTTAGGATGGGCGGCATGACCTCAATCACCCCTGAGAACCTGCTGGCCGAGCTCCGACGAGCCGCCGGCGTCGTGAGCGGGATCACCGCGACACTGACCGAGCAGGACGTCGCTGCCGCGTCGGAACTTCCCGGCTGGACCCGCGGCCACGTCCTGGCCCACCTGGCCGGAATCGGCAACGCGATGGCCCGCCAGCTCGAGTATGCCGTTCGCGGCGAGACCGTCGAGCTCTACGATGGCGGCTTCGAGGGGCGCAACCGCGCCATCGAACTAGCGGCCGGCCACAGCGCTGAGCAACATCGCGCGGCCGTGGCCGCCGCCTTGGACCGTGCGCTCAAGGCCTTCGGCGCGCTGGACGCGGCAGGCTGGCAGAAGCCGATCAGCTACCGCGGCGGCGTCGTGTTCGACGGCGGCCTGGCGCTGTGGCGCGAACTGACCATCCACGCCACGGACCTGGGCACCGGCCGCGGCCCGGAAACCTGGAGCCGGCCGTTCTGCGAGCACCTCTTCGATTTCCTCTCCGCGCGGGTGCCCGAGGGGGCGCGGTTCGTGCTCCAGCCCCTCGGCCTGCCGCCCGTCGCGATCGGTGCCGCGGGCGGTCGCTCGACCGTGATCAACGGCATGCTGACCGACATCGCGGCCTGGCTGGCCGGGCGCACCCCCACCCTGGGGAGCCTGCGTGCAACAGCCGCGGCCGACGGCGTCGAACTGCCCGCACTGCTGCCGTGGCCAGCGGGCGTACCCGTTTCCAATTAGGCCCGCGAAAAACCAGGCCCGGGACGAACTAGGCCTGCACGGCCAGAGCGAGCTGGCGTTCGCGGTCCAGCAGGCTTTCCTTGATGGTTAGTCCCCAACGGAAGCCGCCCAGGCTCCCGTCGGTGCGGATCACACGGTGGCACGGCACGAACAGCGCGGCCGCGTTGAAGGCGCAGGCGCTGGCCGCCGCCCGGACGGCCTTGGCGTTGCCGGAAAGTTCCGCGTATTCGGTGTAGGTCACCGGATGCCCTGGTGCCACGGTGCGGAGCATGTCCCAGGCATGGCTGCGGAAGGGGCCGGATTTCTGCAGGACCGGCACCTCCACGGCGGCGCCAGGGTCGCCCGCATAGAACTTCTCGACGGCGGCGGAGATGCCGCCGAGGTCCGCGACCGGTTCGTACCCGCCGGGCAGCAGCTCCGGGTGGATCTGTCCGGTGAGCTCGCCGGGCACGGCCGTCCAGCCGGAGGCCAGCACGGCGCCGTCCCGGGCAATGATGGTAAACGGGCCATCCGGGGTGGACATGGTCAGGAGTTGCGCTTTCATGGCGTCACTTTCTTCGGGAGTCTCTTCCTGGTGCGGGCCGCTGCCTGTGCGGCCGCGCGCCAGAGGTGCATGGTGGCGTAGGAGCGCCAAGGGCTGACCTCCCGAAAATCGGGAGAGAGCAAGCCGGGCACGCCGGCGTCCGCGGGTTCTGCCGCAGCAACCGGAGGCTGCGCCAGTGCACGGATGCCGTTGCGGACCGCGGCGTCGTTGGCCAGGAACACATCCGGGGCGCCGATCACGCGCATCGCGAGGTATCCCACGGTCCAGGGACCGACGCCGGGTAGCGGCAGGAGTTTGGCCTGCAACCCGGCCAGGTCATCGCCGTAGCCGAAATCCAGGCCGCCGGCGGCCATCGCCGCGGCCGCACCGCGGATGGAGTCGATCCGGCGCTGCGGCCCGCGGAGCAACCGGTACCCGGCATCCGCGATCTCGGCCGCCGTCGGGAAGATCCGCTGCAAACCGTTCGCCGGTACCAGGCTGTCACTCCCGGACTCGGACAGCTGAACCAGGGCCGTCCGCGCCGCCGCCACGGTGATCTGCTGGCCGACCATGGCACGGATCAGCAACTCTTGCGGGTCCACCGCGCCGGGCATCCGCATCCCCGGTGCGGCGGCAACGCTGGCCGCCAGCCGGGGATCGTCCCCGAGTGAAGCATCGATGGCGACCGGATCGGCGTCAAGGTCCAGCAGGCGGCGCACCCGGCTGAGCAGCGACGCCAGGTCCCGCAGGTCAACGGCTCCGATCGTCAGCGTCATTTCCCGCCCCGGCGTCCCGGCGTCGTAGTCCACCCGGAAGCGGGCGTCTCCGTGGGCCAGCCGCAGGGTCCGGGCGTAGGAGGCGGAGGTTCCCTCCTCGATCCCCGGGATAGCGCGGACCGCCAGGAAATCAAACACGCCCGGGTCAAACGGCTCCCGGTAGGGCAGGTTCAGCGTCAGGGCCGTGGCGGACACGGCGGTCCGGGGCGGTGCGTGCTGGTGCCGGGCCGTGGCCCGCAGCGCGGAGGGGGTCATGGCAAAGACTTCGGCGATGGTCTCGTTGAACTGTCGGACGCTGCTGAAACCCGCAGCGAACGCGACGTCGGCGGCCTTCATGGAGGTGGACACCAGCAGTGTCCGCGCGGTCTGGGCGCGGCTGGCCCGCGCCAGCGAGAGCGGACCGGCGCCGAGTTCGTGGCTGAGGATGCGGTTGAGCTGGCGGGAGGAGTAGCCCAGCCGGGCCGCGAGCCCTTCCACGCCGTCGCGGTTGATGACGCCGTCGTTGATCAGCCGCATGGCCCGGCCCGCGATGTCCGAGCGGACATTCCATGCCGGGGTGCCCGGCACGGCTTCGGGCAGGCAGCGTTTGCATGCCCGGTAGCCCGCGTCGTGCGCGGCGGCGGATGTTTCATAGAAGGTGACGTTGCCGGCTTTGGGGGTCCGGGCCGGGCAGGAGGGCCGGCAATAGATGCCGGTGGTGCGGACAGCGGTGTAGAACTGCCCGTCGAAACGGGTATCCCGGGCATCGATTGCCCGGTAGCGCTGCCAAAAGTCCATGGCTCCATCATGCCAGCTTCCGGCGGCCGGCCGCTAGCGGAAATCGGACACCGCCGTGGAGGGGTGGGACGCGGGGGCCGTTGCGGGATTTGGTAAAGTCGGAGGATGGATTCACGCCGCACGCCCGATGCCGTGCGC
>NZ_JBFRFD010000457.1:0-2984 GCF_052114645.1 Arthrobacter sp. 2YAF22_2 | reverse complement strand
GGTGTGGTACTCGTCCGGGCCCATGACGCCGCGCAGATGGAACCGGTCGGCGGCGGCGTCGTAATCCGCCATCGAGGCGAACAGGCGGGCGACGTCGACAATGAGTTCCGCGCCGTGTTGGGTCAGCCAGCCGCGGTCCTGGGTGGCTTCGAAGTACTGCCACGCGTTGAAGGCGACGGCCAGTCCCACGTGGCGCTGCAGGTGCGAGTGGTCCGGTATCCAGTGCCCGGACAGCTTGTTGTAGAGCAGCTTGGGTGTTTGTTCGGTGCCGTCGCTGCCGCTTTGCCAGGGGAACAGGGCGCCGCGCAGTCCGGCCGCCCGCGCGGCATCACGGGCCGGCCCGAGCCGCCGCCAGCGGTAGTCGATCAGTTCCCGGGCGAGTGCGGGCAGCCTGGAGTTCAGCACGGGGAGGACGAACAGCTCGTCCCAGAAGACGTGCCCGCGGTAACCCTCCCCGTGCAGTCCGCGCGCCGGGACGCCCGCGTCGAGCTCGGCGGTGTGCACCGTGAGGGTCTGCAGCAGGTGGAAGACGTGCAGATTCAGGATCAGCTGGGCTTGTGAGGGGGCGTCGGACTCGATGATGAACGGTGCCAGCAGCAGCGACCAGGCGTTTTGGTGCTCGGCGAGCAGCGCCGCGAAGCCGCCCGAGCGCGCCAGCACGGCCTCCGCGCCGGTCAGCGGCGAGGAGATCGCGTGGTCCCGGGAGCTGGCCACCGCCACCGTCTTGGTAACGGTCACCGCGGCCCCGTCCCCGGCCGGCAGCTCGAGGCGGTGCGCGTACAAGCCATCCAGCTGCTCAAAGCTGGAATTGGCCGGTCCGGATACCTCCGTCCGCAGGGCCAGGGCGATGCCGATCCGGCTCTGGCTGGTCTGCGCCTGCACGCGCAGTCCGACGGCGCCCCCACCTGTATCGCTGTCCGTCACCTCCACCGCCGCCAGGTGCCGTTTGGACAGCTGCGCGTCCGCCGGGACGTTGGAGTTGGTCACGGCCGTGTCGCAGCCGCTGCGGACACTGATGCTGCCGCTCCAGCCGTCTGCGGTGAGCACGGTCTCCAAGGCGGCGAGGTGTGGTTCGGCCATCGACACGACGCGGCGCTGCACCAGCCGCAGTCGCCGCCCGACGTCGTCCTCCAGGAGCGCTTCCCGGGTGAGCAGGGCGCGTTTGAGGTCCAGGGTGCGGCGCTCCCGGCGGAGCAGCAGGCCTCCTTCGGACCACCAGGCGCCATCCTCGATCCGCACGTCCAGGTGCAGCCAGTCCGGCATGTTCACCATGTGCTCGTCCACTGTCCGCTGGCCCTGCACGACGCTGGCCAGCCGGTTGTAGACCCCCGCCAGGTAGCTTCCGGGGTAGTGGATTGCGCCGCCGCGGTGTTCAGGGGCCGCGCCCCGGGTCGCCATGTAGCCGTTGCCGAGGGTGGTCAGGGCCTCCCGGTGCCCCTCGTGCGCCGGGTCGAAGCCTTCATAGACCAGGAGCCAGGGGTCCGTGATGACCAGGCCGATGTCCAGCTCGCTGACGTCTTCCACAACGATGTCGGCGCCGGCGGCCTCCAGTTCGGCCCGCCGGCCGGTCCGGTCGATGCCCACCACCAGCCCGAAGCCGCCGCGGCGCCCCGCTTCCACCCCGGCGACGTCCGCCTCGATGACCATGGCCCGCCGGGGCGGGATGTCCAGCCGGTGCACCGCGGCCAGCGCCGGGGATGGCGTGCCGGCGTCTCCGCCCCGGTGCGCCGGCTTCCCGCCGGCACCCTGGTCGAAGTATCCGTCCAGGCCGACGGCGGCGAGGAGCTCTCCCGCGTTCGGATCGGACGTGGCGAGCAGCACCGGGATCCGGCCGGCCCTGAGCCGTTCGAGCAGTGCCACGGTGCTTTGGAAGGCCCTCGGCGGCTGGTCCCGCAACAGCTGCCCGAAGAGTTCGTCCTGGCGTTTCCCGAGTCCRAACGCCGTCCAGTCGCCCGGTCCGTCCGCGGGCAAACCCGCCGGGAGCGGAACCCCGCGCGAGGCCAGGAAGGCCGAAACGCCGTCGGCGGGCGCCCGGCCCTCGATGAAGGCCGTGTACTCGGCGTCCGCCAGCGGATCCCGGCGGGCACGTGGCGGCAGCCGCCGGTCCTGGAAGACTTCGTCGGCCAGGTGCTGCCAGGCGGCGGCCCGGAGGTCAGCGGTGTCGAGTAGCACCCCGTCCAGTTCGAACACCACCGCGTCGACGGGCGCCAGCGCGGCGGCAACTGTGGGTGACTCCGTCATGGGTTATTCGTACCAGCCCCCGGAGCCCGGCAACAGTGGCGGGTGAGCGGGATGCGGGCCATCAGCCRAGSAGCGCGTCGAGGGTSGYGAASSCGTAKCCRGCCTGGCGGATCCGGTYGATGAGYTGCGGCAGSGCGTCGGCGTCCAGGGTGCTGCCGTCGTCCGGGTTGGAGCCAACGTGCATCAGGATGATCTCCCCCGGTTGCAGTCCACTCAGCGCGCGGTCGGCGACGATCTGGGCCGTGATGCCGCCGCTGGTGCCCTTCCAGCCCAGGGTGTCCACCGTCCAGCGCACCGGGACGTAGCCCAGGGCATTCACGGCGGCGATGGTGCGCGCATCCCGCTCGCCGAAGGGAAAGCGGAACAGCGGGCGGGAATCCGCACCGGCGGCGGTAATTGCGGCCTGCGCCCCGGCCAACTGCTGGGCGATTTGGGCGTCGGAGAGGGTGCTGAACCCGGGATGCGTCATGGAGTGGTTGCCAACCCGGTGACCGGCAGCGRCTATCGCGGCGACCCCCGCGGGGTTGGCACCGGCCCAGGTGCCGGTGAGGAAGAACGTCGCCCGCACTCCGGCCGTTCCGAGGGTCTGCAGGATGCTGGGCAGGCCGGCCGAGTTGGCGCCGGCGTCGAAAGTCAGGGCAACCGTGCGACCGGCGTTCGGGATCACCTCGACGTCGGCTCCGCGGAGCGCCGCCGGGAACGGGTCCGCCGGCGGCGCAGAGGGCAGCGGTGGAGCGTTCCGC
>NZ_JBFRFD010000456.1:0-2987 GCF_052114645.1 Arthrobacter sp. 2YAF22_2 | reverse complement strand
GTCCGGGACTGCGCACTGCGGAGCCCGCCGTCGCCGCGGCCTCCGCGTGAGTCGTCGCGTTGCCTGAGATCAGTGTGCTGCTGCCCAGCGTCCTGGCGCCCCTGGCCGGCGGGCAGTCCATCCTGACTGCGCCCGCTGACGGGCCTGTCACTGTCCGGTGGCTGCTGGATGCCGTGACCGGGGACTTGCCCGCCTTGTCCCGGCGCCTGCGGGACGAGACCGGAGCAGTCCGCCGTTACGTGAATATCTACGTCAGCGGGAACGAGATCCGGCGGCTGCAGGGGCTCGGCACCGAGGTGGCGCCGGGCCAGGAAGTCCTTATTATTCAGTCGGTGGCCGGGGGCTAGCTGTACTCAGCCAGCCCCCGGCCACCATGCCTTCCAGATCGTTGACAATTTCGTCTGCGATCCGTACCGTCGGTCTCGGGCGGTCCTGACCGATCGCACCGATTCCTTGCAATGGTGCGACAGGAAGGTACGGGGTGGCCGCAAGCCTGAGCCTGAAAGACGTTAACCTGCACTTTGGCGGGGTCAAGGTGCTCCAGGACGTGGGCTTCGACGTCAAGCCCGGGGTCATCCTTGGCCTGGTCGGCCCCAACGGTGCCGGCAAAACCTCCCTTTTTAACTGCATCAGCGGTCACTACAAGCCCAGCTCCGGCTCGATCACCATCAACGGCACCGAGGTGCTGGGCAGCGCCCCGTCCCGCCTCGCCCGGCTGGGTCTGGCGCGCACCTTCCAGCATCCAGCCCTGCGGTTGAATGCCACCGTCCTGGAAAACGTGCTGCTCGGCGGGCACACCCGGCTCCCCGGCGGGCCCGTTGCGTGGGCGCTGCGGCTGCCGAACACCGCGCGTGCCGAGCGCTCAATCCGCGCCGAAGCACTTGAGCTCCTTGAGCGGGCCGGACTTGGCTGGGCGGCGGACCTGCCGGCGGATGAACTCTCGCACGGCCTGCACAAGGGCATCGAGCTGTGGCGTGCCATGCTGTCCAGGCCCGCGCTGCTGCTGCTTGATGAGCCCGCCGCAGGACTCTCGCATGGCGAGGTGGAGCAGCTCATCGGGACGGTGAAGCGGATCCGTGCCGAGCAGGACACCACCATCGTCATTGTCGAGCACCACATGGGCCTCATTTCAGCCCTCACGGACCAGGTGGTGGTGCTCGACCACGGGCGCAAACTTATGGCAGGCACTGCGGCAGRGGCGCAATCCGATCCACGCGTCATTGAGGCCTACATCGGGAAGGACGCCTCGGATGACGCTGCTTGAGCTCGCCGACGTGACCGCGTCCTACGGCCCTGTCCAAGTGATCGACGGTGTCTCGCTCAGCGTGCCGGAGGGCGGCTCGGTGGGCATCCTCGGTGCCAACGGGGCGGGCAAGACCACCACGCTGCGTGCAATCAGCGGCACCGTGCACACCGGCGGACGGATCACGTTCGACGGCCGCGACATCCGGGGCCTGCGCCCGGACCAGGTCGCGGCCCTGGGGATCGCCCACGTTCCGGAAGGCCGTGGAACCCTCGGCCAGCTGAGCGTCCGCGAAAACCTGCTGGTCGGTGCCTACCTGCGCAAGGGCCGCCAGGCGATCTCCGCGGACATCGACTACTGCCTGGAGTTGTTTCCGCAACTGAAGGAACGGATCGGCTCGCGGGCTGCGGCCCTGTCCGGCGGTGAGCAGCAGATGCTCGCGGTGGGCCGGGCCTTCATGGCCAAGCCCAGGCTGTTGCTGCTCGACGAAGCATCCCTGGGCCTGGCGCCGAGTACGGCCAAAACTGTATATGAGGCGATCCGCCGGCTCCGGCGCGAGTCCGGCATCGCGATGGTGGTTGTGGAGCAAAATGCCAACCTCGCCTTCTCGGTGGTGGACACGGCAACCGTGCTCGAAACGGGCCGCAACGTGCTGACCGGCACCTCGGCCGAGCTCAAGGGCATGGACGAGATCCGCCGCGCCTACCTGGGGGGTTGAACGGATGGGAATCTTTATCCAGCTGGTGGTTGACGGTCTCTCCACCGGATCTATCTATGCGGCCCTGGCTCTGGCAATTGTGCTCGTGAACCAGGCGACCGGCCTCATCAATTTCGCCCAGGGCGGCCTCGCCGTGCTTTCCGCGTACGTCGCCTATGCCTTCGTCCAGCTGGGACTGCCGCTGATCGTAGGGATCATCCTCGCGGTGGCGATTTCATTCTTCATCGGCGCCCTCGTGGAGCGGTTCCTGGTCCGCCGGTTCGAGCGCGGCGACCCGGATACCGCCGTCGTGGTGACGATCGGCCTGCTGACCCTGGTCACGGGCATCACGGCCATCATCTGGAGCTACAACAACCTCGAATTCCCCTCGCTCTTCCCGCTCACCAGCGTCGACATTCTCGGGGCGGTGGTGAGCGTCCGGTCGCTGGCTACCACGGTGACGATCGTCGTGATCATGGCGGCGCTGCAGGTGCTGTTCCTGCGCACCAAGCTCGGCCTCGCTCTTCGCGCCGTGGCCGACAGCCCCGCATCCGCGGCGTTGTCCGGGCTCCCCGTGGGAAGGCTGCTGATGGTGGGCTGGGGCCTCGCTGCGGCGCTCGGTGCCATCGCCGGGGTCCTGGTCGCCCCGCAGCTGACCCTGACTCCGGGCATGCTGGATACTGCGCTGGTCTATGCCCTTGCGGCCGTCATCCTCGGCGGACTGAGCAGCCCGATCGGCTGCGTCGTCGCCGCCTCGGCGATCGGCGTCCTGGAGAACCTCGTGGCCGTGTACGTGCCGTTCATCGGCCACGACCTGAAGATCGCCGTGCCGTTCTTCCTCATCTTTGTCATCCTCATCCTCCGTCCCCAAGGCCTGTTCGGACGAAAGGTCGTGGTGAGAGTCTGATGAGCAGCATCTTGTCCGCACACCGCAACAGATCCGCGCGGATCGTCGTCCTCGCCGTCGTCGCGCTGGCCCTGATTGCCGCCCCGCTCGTCCTCCCGGCGTTCGCCAACCAGACGCTGGTCCGGGTCGGCGTCTACGCC
>NZ_JBFRFD010000455.1:0-2997 GCF_052114645.1 Arthrobacter sp. 2YAF22_2 | reverse complement strand
GTGTGGCAACGAACGCGGCGGCAATCATGTGTCCCAACTCGTCCGGCTTTGACAGGTTTTCGAGGACGTGGGTTAGGGACACCACGGTGCCGACGATACCTATGGTGGGGGCGTAGCCGCCGAGTGAGGCGAAGAACTTCGAGTTGGAGTGGTCGGTGCGCGACTTGGTGTCAATCTCATCCTCCATCTGCATCCGGAGATCTTCAGCGTCGGTGCCGTCGGCGATGTTCTGCAGGGCCCGCGCTAGGAAGGCATCCTTGACGCTCGCGGCTTCCTCCTCGAGGGAGAGCAGGCCCTCCGCCCGGGCCTTTTCCGCGAAGCGGACCATCTGGTCGATGCTTTCCTGCGGCTTGGCGGTTTTCCCGATGAACATTCCCGGGACTGCCTTAAACGCCTGGATGACGTCCTTGAGGGTGTTGCCGGCCAGCCCCACTGCAAGGGTTGCACCGAAGACCAGGACCATGGGCCCGGGCAGCAGCAGGGAGGAGAGGTTTCCGCCTTCGATCAGCACCATGGCGATCACCGAGCCGAAGGCCAGGAGCAGTCCGATGATTGTTGCGGGATCCATGGCTTACTTCCTCGGTGATTCGGGTTCCGGCGAACCGGCGTCGTCGTCCGTATCCGCCGGGGGGACCAGGCTCAGCGGGTAACCCGTGACGGCGGGAAAGTCCCGCGCCTTGCTCAGCACGTAAGCGCGATAGTCGGCGATCAGCTCAACCACCTCGGCAAGGCTTTCCAACACCACGTAGGCGGCGCCGTCGAGCGTGACTAGGTGGGTGTCCGGGCTCTCGTGGATCCGTTCAATCAGGTCCGGATTGACCGCGAAGCGCGTTCCGTTGAGGCGTGTGACGACGATCATGGGCCGATTCTGCTCTGGGGGCGCTCGGCTTTGCGGCCAAACGGCGGGGATGGGTGTTCTCTCCCTACTGTCGGCCGGCGGCGCGCTTTCGTTAGGCGCCGCCGTCGCAGCCTCCATTGCCCCGAGACGTTCCTTCGGATGGTCTTGATCGATGCCGGGCTGCCGGAACCGGAGCTGCAGCTGAGGCTCGTGCCAGGGGATCTGTATTCGCCCGCCGCGGACCTCGGTACCGGCAGCACCGGTTGGCTCTCCAGTACGACGGCGCCCACCACCGCACGCCCGCGCAGCAGTCCCGGGACATTCGCCGGAACGAGATGTTCAACGCCGCCGGCTGGCGATACTTCAAATTCAATGCCGACGACCTCGCCGGTGGATTCCGGAGCGCGGTACGCAGGGTCGGCGTCGCCTTGCGCAGCTGAGCCCGCCAGGCCCGGTTGCTCCATCACCTATGGCTGCCGCGAGCCTGTGTTTCCAGCCATAGGTGATAGCGCAACTGCCAAAGAGATTAGCGCTTCAGCTGGGTCAGTTCCTGCAGGACCTCGTCGGAGGTGGTGATGATGCGGGCGTTCGCCTGGAAGCCGCGCTGGGCCACGATCAGGTTGGTGAATTCCTGGGAGAGGTCCACGTTGGACATTTCCAGGGAACCGCCGGCCAGGGTGCCGATGCCCGGGTCCCCCGCCGCGCCGAGCTGAACGTTGCCGGAGTTGGCGGTGGCCACGTAGGAGGAGCCGCCGGCCTTCTCCAGGCCGGCCGGGTTGGTGAACTTGGCGAGCGCGATCTTGGCCAGCACCTGCTTGGTGCCGTTGCTGAAGGACCCGATCAGGGATCCGTCGTTGCCCAGGGTGAAGGACTCCAGCTTGCCGACGGCGGCACCGTTCTGGCCGGCGACCGTGAGGGAGTTCATCGTGGCATAGCCGGAGACCTTGGAGAGGTCGACGTTCAGGCCGCCTGCGGTCGTCAGGGACGACCCTGTGAGCAGCTTCCCGTCGGCGGCGAAGGTCATGGAACCGATATTGGTGGTTCCATCGAGGACGTCCCAGCCGAGGTCGGTCTTGTGGAAGTTCAGCGAAAGGCTTTTTCCGGCACCGTTTGCGTCGTAGACCTCGACGACGCGCTGAAGGTCGGGACTACCCGTCAGTGCGTCGCTGGGCAGGTTGCCATCCAGCGTCACCTTGCTCGTGGCGTTGGCGATCATGGTGTTGGGATTGAGTGTGATGTTGCCGATGGCACCACCCTGATTCACGACGCCGGTCTGGTCGGCCGTCCAGCCCTGGAGGATGCCGCCGTCGGGGCTGACCAGCTGGCTGTTGGCGTCGAAGGTCATGGACCCGGCGCGGGTGAACAGCTGCTGTCCGCCCCTGTTGGTGACGAAGAAGCCGTCGCCGGAGATCATCATGTCGGTGGCCCGGCCGGTGCTCTGCGAGGAGCCCTGGGAGAAGTTGGTGGTGACGCCGGCGACTCGGACGCCCAGTCCGATCTGCGCCGGGTTGCTGCCGCCAGTCTGGCCCTGCGGTGCGGAGGCACCCTGGGTCATCTGCGAGAGGGTGTCCTGGAACTGGGTGGTCGAAGACTTGAAGCCGGCGGTGTTGACGTTGGCGATGTTGTTGCCGGTGACATCCAGCATGGTCTGGTGGGCACGGAGGCCGGAGATTCCGGAGTACAGCGAGCGGAGCATGGGAACTGCCTTTCTACGGGTGAAGCACTGATTAGGAGGCGGCGGGCGCCGTAATGCCGGAAATCGAATCGAGCGGGATGGAAAGGGTACCGACCTTGACGGCCGGAACTGCGCCGGCGAAGGACACCGAAGAGGCGAGTCCGCTGCCGGTGGTGCCGTCGCTGAGCGTGTAGTCGACGTTGTGGCCCACCAACTGCGCGGCGGCCGACCGCATCTGGAGGGAGAACGCCTCCTTGCTGTTGGTGGTCATCTCGGTGGTCTTTTCCATCATGGAGAGCTGGATGGTCTGGCTCATCATCTGGTTGGTGTCCATCGGAGCGCTGGGGTTCTGGTTCTTCATCTGCGCCACCAACAGCGTCATGAACACATTGGCGTCCATGCTCTGAACGGGCGTTCGTACGGCCGATGCCGGCGCCGAGGCAGGGCCCCCGACAGCCTGCGGCGTGACCGGCTGGGGAGCGAT
>NZ_JBFRFD010000454.1:0-2997 GCF_052114645.1 Arthrobacter sp. 2YAF22_2 | reverse complement strand
GGCTGAGGGTGAACCGTCCCGATCCCGACCAGTGCCGCCAAGCCCAGCAGGACCGCAGCAATGAGCGCTGTAAGCCGTTTCGTGGACAACGCCCTTGCGTGTGCGTGCATGAGTTCCTCTCGCTGCTAAGCGCCGAGCAGCGTATGGGTCCAAGGTGATCGTCAGCGTGTCTGATACACCCTTGGACCCAAAACCGCCGAACAGCAGCAAGGAAGTCAAGGACGATGACAGCCTCCGATTTGGCGGAGGCCGTGGTGGCCTTGCCTGCTGGGAAGGTTACCTCGTAGGTGACCACTTGCCCGCCGGACTTGCCGGAGGTGGACGGGAATGTCGCGTCAAACGCCCGTTTGGAGTTGGACAGTTACGTTTGCAGCGCCGCGCCTGTGCCTGACTTAACCGCTGCTGTTGGGCTTGCCTGCGTGCCGAGCCTCATGCCCGAAGGGAGCGGCATGGACGTGCCGGTGGCCGGGCCGTTGAGTTGCGGACTTCGCCAAGCTTCAGCGGGCCCCGGAGCTGCAGCCCGCGGACTCATTGGGCGGTCCCAGCCTGGGCGGCGTATGCGGTGGCCTGGGCCCGCACCTGGCGAATGTAGGGATCGGACTGGTTGTAGGCGTAGATAGCGTCGGTCCACCCCTTCGGGGATGAGAGGTCACGGCCGTGGGCGCAGAGATAGGTGGCCGCGCTGAGGGCGGCGTCGTCGATATTGAAGGGGTCCGCTGTTCCGTCCCCGTTCCCGTCCCGCCCCACAAGCCGCCAGGTGGAAGGAATGAACTGCATGGGTCCGACGGCGTGGTCCCAGCGGGCGTCGCCGTCCAGGGCACCCGCGTCCGTGTCAGCGATGGCGGCGAACCCGGCGCCGTTGAGGCTCGGGCCCACAATCGGGCTGCTCGCCTGCCCTGCGGCGTTGAGGCTGYCGCCGCCGTAAGTTCCGTGTGCGGATTCGACGAAACCGACGGCCGCAACGGTGTTCCAGCCGATCCCGCACCCGGGAGTGGAATCGTTGGCCGTGGCGGCCGCAACAACGTAGGCCTGCAGCGCACGGGCGGGGATCCCGGTCTGCGCGGCAACCCGAACGAGCCATTGGGCGTCCGGGCTCCGGGTTACGTTCACGGCAGTGGTCATCCCGGAGGACAACACTTCAAGTTTCGCCTCCGCTCGCGGAGGTGCCGCAACGGCACCGGGGGCCTCTGCGCCGGGCGGCCGGGTCACCCAGAACGAGAAGCCGATGGTAAGGCCAATCGCGAAGAGGCTGAAAACCAGAAGGCGTTTTAGACGGAGCACGGACTAATCAAACCATCCGGGCTCCGTCACCGGTCGACGAAACGAGCGGAGGTGAAGTACCAGGCACATGTCACATCTCTCCAAGGCACGTCGCGTCCCGAGTCCAGCGTCATCTTCTCGAGGGGTTGACTCGCACTGTATTCCAGCCCTTGCGGACACTGGACTCCAGCCGAACCATACGGAGTCCGGCCCGATCCGACCGCCAGTCGGCTCAGTCCCGAACCCAGAGCGAACGTTGATTCCGCGCGGTGGGAGGATGCCCTGGCTTGGAGGCTTGACGCCCTGTTCAACCGGATCTATTCTAAAACCAGATGGTTATAAAACAGTTAGGTTATGGTYTTGATGGYTGATGAATTGAGTGCAGTGTTTGSRGCGTTGGCCGATCCGACGCGACGGGCCATTCTGCAGCGGCTCGCGGAAGGCGATGCGCAAGTTTCCGATCTCGCGGCGCCGTTCAAGATCAGCCAACCGGCAATTTCCAAGCACTTGAAGGTACTGGAGAATGCCGGTTTGATTTCCAGGAACCGGGTGGCGACTGCCCGGCTCAGTCATCTGGAACCCGAGCGGTTCAAGGAAGCGAGCGAGTACATGGAGCGGTAYAAGAAGTTTTGGGGTGAGTCCTTCGACARRCTCGACGGCGYGCTGGCCKCGTTTCAGCGCGACAGCACGCACATGGGCCAGGGACGCGATGTCTGAGGGCCGCCAGCAGGAGATCACAGAACATGATGTCTTCATCTCTCGCTCCTTCGCCGCGCCCCGGGACGTGGTGTGGAGATTCTGGACCGAACCCCAACTCCTCGCCTCCTGGTTCGGGCCCGAAGGAGTTGACGTATCGGTCGACAGTGTCACGGTAGACCTCGTGGAGCAGGGCCCGTGGGAGTTGACCATGGTCGACAGCGCCACCGGGGCCAGTCACCCCATCCAGGGCCGCATCGTGGCCTTCCTAGCCCCGGAATTTCTTGACATCCAGCTGACCGCATTGACCGCGGCCGGGCCCGTGGACGACGTCGTGCTGCGACTTCAGTTTCACGATCACGGCGAACGGACCCGCATGACGCTCCACCAGGGCCCGTTCACGGACGAGATCCGGGACATGACCCGCACCGGGTGGGTCCTGTCTTTCGCCAAACTCGACACCCTTCTCGAAAGGCACACAGCATGAAAACCACCTCCTCCCCGCCAACGCAGGTCACCCAGATAACCTCCACGGACGGGACCCGCCTCTCCGTCGAACAGATCGGCACCGGCCCCGTCCTCGTACTGGTGGACGGGGCCTTCTGCGGCCGGTCTTTTGGCCCCGCCCGGCCACTGGCCATAAAACTGGCCGATTCCTTCACTGTGTATTTCTACGACCGCCGAGGCCGTGGAGACAGTGGTGATACGGGGTCCTACTCCGTGGAACGTGAGATCGAAGACCTCGCCGCCGTGATCAGCCATGCGGGCGGAAACGCCTTTGTCTACGGCATCTCCTCCGGCGCCGCCCTTGCCCTCGAGGCCGCCGCCGCCGGTGTCCCTCTCCGCAAACTCGCGACCTACGAGGCCCCCTACACCGGAGTCGGAAACGCCGAAGGAACACCCGTCGACCACGCTGGCCACCTGAATACGCTGCTCGCCCAAAACAAACGCGGCGCGATGGTCACCTACTTCCTGGTCAAAATGATCGGCGTGCCCGCCTTTGTGCCCGTCATGCTCCGCCTTATGCCCAAGGTCTGGAAG
>NZ_JBFRFD010000453.1:0-3014 GCF_052114645.1 Arthrobacter sp. 2YAF22_2 | reverse complement strand
AGCTGGGACTGGCCCTGCTGGCCGCCATCGCGATTGTGTACGTCATCATGGTCGCCGCGTTCAAGTCGCTCGTGCAGCCGCTGATCCTGCTGGTCTCAATCCCCTTCGCAGCCACCGGCGCCATCGCCCTCCTGCTGGTGACGGGTGTTCCGCTGGGATTGCCCTCCCTGATCGGGATGCTGATGCTGGTGGGCATCGTGGTGACCAACGCGATTGTGCTGATCGACCTGATCAACCAGTACCGCCAGCCACGCAACGGTGAGCCGGGCATGAACGTGGCAGAGGCGATCACGCACGGCGCACGACAGCGTCTGCGGCCGATCCTGATGACCGCGCTGGCCACGGTGTTCGCGCTGACCCCGATGGCGCTGGGCCTCACCGGCGGCGGCGGGTTCATCTCGCAGCCACTGGCCATTGTGGTGATCGGCGGGCTCATCTCCTCCACCGCCCTGACCCTGGTCCTGGTGCCGGTGCTGTACCGGCTGGTGGAGGGCCGCCGCGAACGCCGGGCGCTCCAGAAGGCCAGCGGCAACAAGCCCGCCCACGGCCGCCGGGCCCAGCCCGCTCCTGCTGGCACGGCCGCCGCCCCGAACGAAGCCCACGACCGCCCGCGCGAAAGCGACCCCGACGAGGCCGACGAACCGGACGAGGCCGCGGCGCTCCGCAGCTAACGCCGACCCCGCTCCCCCAACTAGCTCGCAGTAGTTGTCGTTTTGAGCGCTCAAAAGGACAACTACTGCGAGCTAGTTGGGATGGTGGACTCCTGGCCTGTGGATAACCCCATGGGCGCGTCAGAGTTTGCCACGATGGGGCCATGAAGACCCCGCAACCCCTGCCCGACCCGGTGGCCGGCGCCCCATTCACCGTCCTCGAGGCGCTCGACGCCGGGGCCAGCTACCGCCGGCTGCGGCACCGCGGCCTGGTGTCACCGAGCCGCGGCATCCGGATCCCGGTCGGTATCGTATCTGCCCCGGCGCTGGCTCCGATGGTCCGACCATTCACCCGGGTCACGGAGTTCTCCGCGGCGTCACACGCCACAGCGTTCCGGTTCTGGGAAATGCCCGGCTTCTTGCCCGGCTCGGACGGCCCGGAAATACACCTGTCCCGCCCTGACACCATGGCCATCCCCCGGCGGACGGGCGTGATCGGGCATGTCGGCCAGTTCTTCGCCGACGAGATCACGAGCATCGGCGGCCTCCTGGTCACCACGAGGACCAGGACCTGGCTCGATGTCGCCAGGCTCATGGGGGTGGATGAACTCACGGTGGTGGCCGACCACCTGGTCCGGGTCCCGCGCCCCGAACTGGAGGGACGCAGCGATCCCCACGCCAGCATCGCCGAGCTGGCCGAGATGCTGGACCGGCACAAGGGAACGCCCGGCATCCGGAAGGCCCGGCTGGCCTTGGAACAGGCCCGCATTGGCGCCGACTCCGCCCCGGAAACCCGGCTCAGGCTGGCGCTGGCGCGCGCGGGGCTGCCCGAGCCCGGGGTGAACCCGCGCACGGAACTGCGCGCCGGCGTCGTCCGTCAACCCGATCTGGCCTACCCGGACTTTCTCGTGGCAGTTGAATATGAAGGCGACGGGCACTCCGAGGCCGGCCAGGTGGTCCGTGACATCGCCCGTGAGGAAGACTTCGACCGTGCGGGCTGGACGCTGGTCCGGATATCCAAACGCCACATGGCCAACGACGCCCGCTCCGCGGTGGCGAAGGTCCGCGCCGCCCTGCTGGCCCGCGGTTGGGCTCAGCGCTGAATTCGGTCAACTGGGTCGCAGCAATTGGCGTTTTGAGGACCCAAAGCGACACCTATTGCGCGCTAGTTGGGCCCGGGCGGGGCGGAGCCGGGGGTTGCGACGGGTACGCCTGGGACCGGGGCCGCGGCGGCTGCCGGGGGCGGGTCGGAGAACGCCAGCCGGGGAACCAGGACCAGCGCTGCCGCAGCCGCCAGGCCGGTGACGCCGCAGATGGTCCACACCGTGAGGTAGCCGGCCAGCGGTGCGGCGGTCTGCCCGGCGTCGACGGCGGCAGCCCCCGCGTCGCCCAGGACGTGGCTGAGCAACGCGATGCCGAACACCGCGGAAGCGAACGCGCCGCCGATGGTCTTGGTGCTGTTCGTCAGGCCCGTTGCCATCGCCGTCCGGTTCAGCGGGGCCGCCGCCGCCGCCGCGGAAGGCAGCGCCGCCACCAGCGCCCCGCAGCCGACGCCGGCCACCGCCATGTTCACCAGCGCCTCGACCAGGCTGGCATGCAGGGGCAGGAAGAGCAGGTAGCCCAGCCCCACGAGCGCGGCGGCGCCGACGAGGGTCCAGCGCGGCGTCAGGCGCCGCGTCACCACGGGGTACAGCAACGCCCCGACCAGCAGTGCCAGCACGTACACGCCGATGATGATCGAGACCTGGCCCGCGCGCAGCCCCAGGCCGTAGCCATGCAGCGTGGGATCGGTCCGGGCGAAGGTGGAGAGCGGGGCCTGGGCGCCCAGCACGGAGACCCCGAACAGGCCTGCGGTCAGCTGCACCGGCCACATGGACTTGGACCGCAGCATCCGGATGTCCACCAGCGGGTCCTCGCGGCCGAGCTCGACGCGGACGAAGGGAATGAAGACCAGCAGCCCGGCCGCGACCAGCGCCCAGACCCACCAGGCGCCGGGGCCGTTGAGCCGCAGGAAGGTCAGCCCCGAGGTGACCAGCAGGAGCCCGAGAGCAAGCAGTGCGAAGCCGCGGGTGTCCACCCGGGCGCCGCTGCGCCCGATGGACTCCGGCACGCCGAAGCGGATGGCGAACCAGCAGGCGGTCGCGGCCAGGGCCGGCAGCATCAGCACCAGCTGCAGCTGCCCGGCGAACACTTCCACCAGGGCTCCGGCCGCGAGGGCGCCCGCAATGACTCCGAATTCCAGGGCCCCGACCAAGATGCCGGCTGCGCGGCGGGTGCGGGCGGCGCCGTCGGGCAATCCGTGTACGCGGCTGAAGATGAGGGCGATTTCCAGCGGGAGCCAGACCACATAGAACCCCTGCAGCG
>NZ_JBFRFD010000452.1:0-3026 GCF_052114645.1 Arthrobacter sp. 2YAF22_2 | reverse complement strand
GTGCATCGGCCGCTCCGCGAGCAGGGCCAGGATCGCCGACCGCACCTCGCCACGACCGGCGCGAGCGCCCGAGCGCTTCTCAAATCTGGAACGGAACTCCTCGACGGCCTGCCACATGCCGTCGATGTTGGGGCCGCCAAATCCGCCCGCCGGGTACGAATTACGCATCATGCTCTCCTCTGCGAGTCGTGAACGATAGTCAACGATACATCCGAAATGCGCAGGCCCAACAGGGGAGGGCGGCGGCGCGGCGGCCTGTCACGCGGGCCCCTCCAGATACCCCCAGCGGCCGGGACCTTCGGCACTGTCTTGATGTCCTGGCCCGACGCATCGTGCCCATATGGCCAGCGCCGATCCACGCGCCGGGCGTCCAGGGCTGTCTGGGGGACGCAGGGCGCTTCTCGTCTGCGGAGTTGTTTCTTCGCTGCTTTGGCCTCTCACCAGCGAGGCGCTGGCAGCAGGGCTTTACAAGGGCTCCAGCTCTTTCTCCCAAACCATCAGCGAACTAACTTCCCTGGGGGCGCCGGCCCGGACGCCGCTCATTGTGGAGGGCTTCATCTATGAGTCGCTCGTTATCGCGTTCGGCGTCGGGGTCTGGCAGCCAGCGCGGGGAAGGCCTTCCCTGAAGGTGACGGCCGGCCTGCTTATCGCTTACGGTGCGCTCGGACCCCTGTGGCTTCCGTTCCCGATGACGGCACGGACGGAGATCACGCCGACGGCCACGGCGGCTATCACCGATGTCATGCACCTTGTCCTGGGCGCTGTCGACGCGTTGCTCTACCTCGCAATTCTAGGGTTCGGGTCCGTTGCCTCGGCAAGGGTTTTCGCTACTACTCGATCCTGACTCTCGCCGTCGTCCTCACGTTCGGCGTCTGGACAAATTCGTTTGTCCCCCTGGTCGCCGCGGGGCAGCGGACGCCATGGCTGGGGGTTGTGGAACGCGTCATGATTGGGGCAGTCCTGTTGTGGGTGGTGCTGGCCGTTCTCCTGCTTCGTTGAAGCCGGCATGAACACGTGGAGAAGAAGCCAGATGAGCCGGCCGTATCGCATTGACACCCACCAGCACATCGTTCCGCCGGGCTATGCGCGCTGGATCCTTGACAAGGGCATCCGTCCAGACGGCTTGGGCCTGCCGCCGTGGTCAGAGCGCTCGGCGTTGAAGTTCATGGACCGTCACGGCGTCCAGGCAGCCATCCTTTCGCTGTCGACACCCGGCGTGTACTTCGGAGACGCGGCGGAGGCGCGGCAGCGGGCGCGGGAAGTCAACGAGTACAGCGCCGAGGTGGTGGCGGCCCGGCCGGAGCGGTTCGGGTTCGTCGCGACCCTGACGCTGCCGGACGTGGAAGGTGCCCTGGCGGAGGCCCGGTACGGCCTGGACACCCTGCACGCGGACGGGATCGTGTTGCTGGCCAACAACGACGGCCGCTACCTGGGCGATCCGGGCTTTGAACCTCTGCTGGCGTTCCTGCACCGCCGCCGTGCGGTCGTGTTCATCCACCCGGGTGAACTGCCCGCCCCGCCGGTGCCGGGTATCCCCACGTTTGCCGCAGATTTCATGCTTGACACCACCCGCACTGCTATCAGCCTGGTCCTGTCCGGCGCAGTGGAAAAGTACCCGGGCATCAAGTTCATCCTGGCCCACGCGGGCGGCTTCGTGCCGTTCATCGCCTCCCGGATCCTGCTGGCGATACTCAACGACAAGGACCTCGCGGTCGGCGCGCTGGCCGCACTGGCCGACAAAAAGCAGTCCGTCCTCCGGCGGTTCTACTACGACGTCGCCCTGTCCGCCAGCCCTGCGGCGCTGCCCAGCCTGCTGGAGGTGGCGGACCCCGGCCGCATCGTCTAYGGGACAGATCTTCCGTTAGCGCCCGCACCGGCCATCGATATCCTGAACATGCAGTACGAGAATTACCCCCTGGACCCGGGTATGCGCCACGCGATAGACCGAGGCAATGCCCTGGCACTCTTTGCCCCCTGGCGCGGGATGAAGGCTAGAAGCGGGAGCGTCGGGACCCATCCGGGGGTGTCGGGACCCTCTCAGGATGCCGGGCGGCCCGGCCAGTCCCTGCCTGCCCAGGGGTCGTAGTCAGCGATGAGTTCCTCCTGCGGCGGCCGCATATTTTCGGGAACGTGCTGCAGGTTCACCCGCACCCGGTACCAAAGCGAACTCGATCCGCGCATTCCGTCGACAAGGATGTCGGCGGGGTGCAAGTCCGGGACGACGTCCGCGTGCCGGGTCTTCCATTCCTCGAGCCCTGCGAGCGCCTCGGGTTTTGTCTTGGTGCGTGCCACCTCAATAAGCGGCATCACCGACCGCCGGCGGCCGGAGCTGTCACCGCCGCGCGGCGGCTTCTCGGCCGGACCGAGCTCGGCGGCCAGGCCGAGGAGCCCGTCGAGGGAGCCCGCCGCGCCGTCGATCCCGCGGTGGGGGTCGCCGATGTCTGCGAAGCGCTCAAGCACAGTGGGCACCGTGAACTGTTCGGGCCGGGTGGAGCGGACCTCGTCCCAGCTGAGCGGCGTCGAGACCCGGGCGTCGGGGAGGGCCCGGATCGAGTAAGCCGAAGCAACGGTTCGGTCCTTGGCATTTTGGTTGAAGTCTACGAACACGCTCTCGCCGCGTTCCTCTTTCCACCACCGCGCGGTGGCAAGGCCCGGCGCGCGCTTCTCGACCTCGCGGGCGAGGGTCTCGGCCGCGAGCCGCACATCGCGGTAAGACCACCGGGGTGCGATGCGCACGAGGATGTGCAGTCCCCGCGAACCGCTTGTCTTGGGCCATCCCACCAGTCCTACATCGTCGAGTACCTCCCGCGCGACATAGGCGACATCGACGATCTGCGACCAGTCGACGCCCGGCATCGGGTCGAGGTCCACCCGCAGTTCGTCGGGATGTTCGAGGTCCTCCGCGCGCACCGGGTGCGGATTGAGGTCCAGGCAGCCCAGGTTCACCACCCAGGCCAAGCCCGCGGCATCCCGGATCACGGCCTCTTCTGCCGAAGACCCCGACGCGTAGTGCAGCGTCACCGTGT
>NZ_JBFRFD010000451.1:0-3030 GCF_052114645.1 Arthrobacter sp. 2YAF22_2 | reverse complement strand
GCTCCGGCGCCGGTTCCATGGTCGCGTATGCGATGCGCATCACCGACCTGGACCCGCTGCACCACGGCCTGATCTTCGAACGCTTCCTGAACCCGGACCGCGTTTCCATGCCTGACTTCGACGTCGACTTCGATGACCGGCGACGCTCCGAAGTGATCGACTACGTGACGCGCAAGTACGGCGACGAGCGCGTCGCCATGATCGTCACCTACGGCACCATCAAGACCAAGCAGGCGCTCAAGGACTCCTCGCGCGTGCTGGGCTATCCGTTCAGCATGGGCGAACAGCTCACCAAGGCGCTGCCGCCGGCCGTGATGGCCAAGGACATCCCACTGGCGGACATCCAGAACAAGGACTCCAAGCGCTACAGCGAGGCTGCGGACTTCCGGCAACTGATCGCCACGGACCCGGAGGCGGCCAAAGTCTTCGAGACCGCCCTCGGCATCGAAGGCCTGAAACGGCAGTGGGGCGTCCACGCCGCCGGTGTCATCATGTCCTCGGACCCGATCATCGATGTCATCCCGGTCATGCGCCGTTTCCAGGACGGCCAGGTCATCACGCAGTTCGACTACCCGACCTCCGAGGGCCTCGGCCTGATCAAGATGGACTTCCTCGGCCTGCGGAACCTGACGATCATTTCCGACGCGCTGGAAAACATTAAGATGAACCGGGGCGTGGACCTGGACCTGGAGGCCCTGGCCCTCGACGACGCCGCCTCGTACGAACTGCTGGCCCGGGGCGACACCCTGGGCGTGTTCCAGCTCGACGGCGGTCCGATGCGTTCGCTGCTCAAGCTGATGAAGCCGGACAACTTCGAAGATATCTCCGCCGTGCTGGCCCTGTACCGGCCGGGCCCGATGGGCGCCAACGCCCACACCGACTACGCCCTGCGCAAGAACAAGATCCAGGAAGTCATCCCGATCCACCCCGAGCTCGAGGAACCCCTGAAGGAGATCCTGGGCGGGACCTACGGCCTGATCGTGTACCAGGAGCAGGTCATGGCGGTGGCGCAGAAGCTCGCCGGCTACTCCTTGGGCCAGGCCGACATCCTGCGACGGGCCATGGGCAAGAAGAAGAAGTCCGAGCTGGACAAACAGTTTGCCGGCTTCTCCCAGGGCATGCAGGACAACGGCTACTCCATGGAAGCGGTCAAGACGCTCTGGGACATCCTGCTGCCCTTCTCCGACTATGCCTTCAACAAGGCGCACTCGGCTGCGTACGGTGTGATTTCGTACTGGACCGCCTACCTGAAGGCGCACTACGCGCCGGAGTACATGGCCGCCCTGTTGACCTCGGTCGGAGACGACAAAGACAAGTCCGCGATCTACCTCAACGAGTGCCGGCGGATGGGCATCACGGTGCTTCCGCCGGACGTCAACGAGTCTGCTCTCAACTTCACCCCGGTCGGCAACGACATCCGCTTCGGCATGGGCGCCATCCGCAACGTCGGCGTCAACGTCGTCGACGCGATGGTGGCCGCACGCGAAAGCGAAGGCGCGTACACCTCCTTCAAGGACTACCTGATGAAGGTCCCCGCGGTCGTCTGCAACAAGCGGACCATCGAATCGCTGATCAAGGCCGGCGCGTTCGACTCGCTCGGACACCACCGCCGGGCCCTGGCCATGATCCACGAGGAGGCCATCGACTCGGTCATCACGCTCAAACGCAACGAGGCGATCGGACAGTTCGACCTGTTCGCCGGCATCGATTCCACCGAGTCGGAGTCCTCGCTAAGCATCGAGATCCCCGAGCTGCCCGAATGGGAAAAGAAGGACAAGCTGTCCTTCGAACGCGACATGCTGGGACTCTATGTCTCGGACCACCCGCTGCAGGGCCTGGAGGGGCTGCTGTCCCAGCACGCGGACCAGTCCATCACCTCCGTGATCGCCGAGGACGGCCCGCACGACGGCGCCATCATCACCATCGCGGGGATGATCACCTCACTGAGCCGGCGGATCGCCAAGGCCAGCGGCAACGCCTACGCGCGCGCCGAGATCGAGGACCTCGGGGGCTCGGTGGAAGTGATGTTCTTCGGCCAGGTCTACGGACCGATCGCCTCGGTGCTGGCCGAAGACCTGATCGTCGTCATCAAGGGCCGGCTGCAGCGCCGGGACGACGGCGCGGTGGCCGTCAACTGCATGGAACTCTCGGTACCGGACCTCAGCGAAGGCCTCGACGGGCCGCTGGTGATCACCATGCCGACGCACAAAGCCACCGAAGCCGTGGTGAACGAACTCGGTGAGGTGCTCAAGACCCACCGCGGCAGGTCGGAGGTGCGGCTGCACCTGCACGGTGATTCCCGGGTGGAGGTGATGGGGCTGCCCGTGCATCTGCGCGTCAACCCCAGCCCGTCCCTGTTTGGCGACCTCAAAGTGCTGCTCGGCCCCACCTGCCTGGACAGCTGATGGGCAGGCCGGCCGGCTTATCCGGGTCTGCGCCGGCCTAGATTTCGTAGTCGAGCGGCGCCGGCTGGCTGTAGCTGCCCCCGTGGTACAGCAACGGCACGCCGTCGCCGCCGATTGCGCCGTCGACCACCTCGACGACCACCACGGCGTTGTTCTCGAAGGAGAGCCGCATCTGGATTTTGCCGATCAGCCAGCCGGAGACGTCCTTGAGGATCGGCACCTCATGCGGGCCGAGCTCCCAGTGGTCGCCCCCGAACCGGTCGCGGGTGCGGGCGAACCGGTCCGCGAGGCCCTGGTTCTCCAGCCCGAGCATGTGCACCCCGATGTACGCCGAGTTGGCCACCGCGGGCCAGGAGCTGGAGGTGCGGGCCATGTTGAACGTGAAGCGCGGCGGCTTGGCCGAAAGGGACGCCACCGAGGTGGCGGTGAAACCATAGGGGACGCCGTCGTAGTTCGCCGTGATAATGGCGACGCCGGCGGCGTGCCGGCGGAACATCTCCCTGAACGTTCCTTCGAAGGCTTCTTCGGCTGCCACTGGTTCATCTCCCTGTTGTTCGTGCGACTGGTACTTCCTGCCAGCGTATTCCGGCGAAGCCCCGCCAGCGGCATTCGGCCGGCACTATCC
>NZ_JBFRFD010000450.1:0-3038 GCF_052114645.1 Arthrobacter sp. 2YAF22_2 | reverse complement strand
GATGACGACGTCGTCGTGCCGGGTACGGACCGTGCAATCAGCGTCGGCCCTGGCCACGAGCTCGCCGAGCGCGTCCGTAAGGCCACCCTCGATCCGATAGCGCACCACCACGCGGGTGCCCAGGGGCACGTCGGAGAGGAAGCGTTGCGGCTCGGGCGTCGTTGAAGGCACGTGTCCATCGTAGGGGGCGCGGGCACTGTGACGCCCGGCTAGGTTCGCGGGATCGGGCTGGGAGATAATAGGCTCAGAAGTCAGCAGTCCGGCGCCCAAGCCGGGAGCAAGAACCGGCGGAATGCCGGAACCAACGTGGAGAGGCCAGGGACGTGACGTACGTAATCGCGCAGCCGTGTGTTGATGTCAAAGACAAGGCATGTATTGAGGAGTGCCCCGTCGATTGCATCTACGAGGGTGAGCGTTCCCTGTACATCCACCCGGACGAGTGCGTGGACTGCGGCGCCTGCGAGCCGGTCTGCCCGGTGGAGGCCATCTACTACGAGGATGACACCCCCGAGGAATGGGCCGACTACTACAAGGCCAACGTCGAGTTCTTCGACGTGCTCGGCTCCCCGGGCGGCGCCGCCAAGATCGGCAACACCCACACGGACCACGCGATGATCGCCGCCCTGCCGCCGCAGAACCAAGACAACTAGGACGGCGCAACGGTGACCTCTGCGGTGCGCAGCTTCGGCCTCAGCCTGCCCGACTACCCGTGGGAAGCGATGGCGCCCTATCTGGCCCGCGCTGCCGAACATCCCGGCGGAGCGGCCAACCTCTCTATCGGCACCCCGGTCGATGACACGCCGGCCCTGGTGCAGGACGCGCTCCGGGCGGCGGCCAACGCCCCCGGCTACCCCACGGTGCACGGCACACAGGCCCTCCGGGAGGCCGTCGTGGCCTGGTTTGACCGCCGCCGCGGCGTCTCCGGGCTGGACCCGCAGCACGTGATGCCCACCGTCGGATCCAAGGAGCTCGTCGCCTGGCTGCCGTTCCTGCTCGGTCTCAAGCCGGGCGACGTCGTTGTCCGGCCGTCGGTTGCCTATCCCACCTACGACATCGGTGCCACCTTCGCGGGCGCCGAGCACGTGGCCGCGGACGACCTCGACGAGCTCGACGCCGGCACCCGGGCACGCGTCCGCCTTGTCTGGGTTAACTCGCCGGCCAACCCAACCGGCAGCGTCAGGGACGCCCCGTCGCTGAAACGGATCGTCGATCAGGCCCGCGAACTCGGGGCGGTCGTCGCCTCGGACGAATGCTACGCCGAACTTGGCTGGGGCGACTGGGACGTCCAGCGGGGCGGCTCCCCGGTCCCCAGCATCCTCGACCCCCGGGTGGCAGGGGAGTCCCACGAGGGCCTGCTGGCGGTCTACTCGCTCAGCAAACAGTCCAACCTGGCCGGCTACCGGGCCGCCTTCGTCGCCGGCGACGGCGCGATCATGGCCAACCTGGTCAACAGCCGCAAGCACGCCGGCATGATCGTGCCGTACCCGGTCCAGGAAGCCATGCGGGCGGCCCTCGGGGACGATGCCCACGTCGCGGCACAAAAGGACCTGTACCGCGGACGCCGTGAACGGATCGTCCCGGCGTTGGAGGGCTTCGGGCTGACCATCCAGGAATCCCTTGCCGGGCTCTACCTCTGGGCCACGGCGGGCGAGGCCACCTGGGACACGGTCGGCAGGCTGGCGGACCGCGGAATCGTCGTCGGCCCCGGCGTCTTCTACGGGGACGCAGGCAACGGCTTCATCCGGGTAGCGCTGACCGCCACAGACGAACGGATCGACGCCGCCGTCGCGCGGCTGGCAACGGGACCGTAACAATGCTGTGATGCGGGGCACAAGAGGCGCGGTTTGGGCGCCTTCAAGGCGCCCCGGATTAGTGCCACCCGCGAACTGCCGGTAGTTTTTAACTGACTATCAATGGTGGCTTTCCACAAGAAGGCAGCGCAGCCGTTGGAATCCGTGTCCAGATACAGGTTCCGCGGGCAGCTTCACCAGATGTTGGATCAAGCTTTCAACAGGGGCCCCGACGTCCCATGAGGAGAATCCATGACTGAGACCACCAGCGCAACCCTGCGTTTTGACGGCGGCGAGCTCGAGCTCCCCCGCATCAAGGTTGTTGAAGGAAACGAAGGCTATGACGTTTCCAAGCTGCTGAAGCAGACCGGCGCCGTTGCCTTCGACCCCGGTTTCATGAACACCGCGGCCACCACCTCGGCCATCACCTACATCGACGGCGACGCCGGCATCCTGCGCTACCGGGGCTACCCGATCGAGCAGCTCGCCCAGCACTCCAGCTTCCTGGAGGTGTCCTACCTGCTGATTTACGGCAACCTGCCGACGCCGGCCGAACTGGAGGCTTTCGACCAGCGGATCCGCCACCACACCTTGCTGCACGAGGAGCTCAAGGGCTTCTTCAGCGGCTTCCCGCGGGACGCCCACCCGATGCCGGTGCTCTCCTCGGCGGTGTCCGCACTGTCCACGTTCTACCAGGACTCGCTGGACCCGTTCAACCCCGAGCACGTTGAAGTTTCCACGTACCGGCTGCTGGCCAAGATGCCGGTGATCGCCGCGTACGCCCTGAAGAAGTCCGTCGGCCAGCCCATGCTGTACCCGGACAACTCACACAACCTCGTGGAGAACTTCCTGCGCCTGAGCTTCGGTCTCCCGGCCGAGCAGTACGAGGTGGACCCGGTGGTGGCCAAGGCCCTGGACCTGCTGCTGATCCTGCACGCGGACCACGAGCAGAACTGCTCCACCTCCACGGTCCGGCTGGTCGGCTCCTCCAACGCCAACCTCTTCGCCTCCGTATCGGCAGGCATCAACGCCCTCTTCGGCCCCGCCCACGGCGGCGCCAACGAGGCCGTGCTCAAGATGCTCCGCCAGATCCAGGCGGACGGCATCAAGCCCGAGGACTACATGGAGAAGGTCAAGAACAAGGAAGACGGCGTCCGCCTGATGGGCTTCGGGCACCGCGTCTACAAGAACTACGACCCGCGCGCCAAGATCGTCAAGGCCACGGCCCACGAGATCCTCGGCAAGCTC
>NZ_JBFRFD010000449.1:0-3050 GCF_052114645.1 Arthrobacter sp. 2YAF22_2 | reverse complement strand
GAACTTCTGCAGCAGGACGTTCGCTTCTTCGGTGATGGTCTTTTCCTGGCCGCCCCAGATTCCCCTGAACAGGGCCTTGGCGAGCTTTTCACCAGCCTGGTTCGAAGCGCCGAGACGCATGTTTTCCATGACGGTGAGCTTGCCCATCACCTTGGTCAGCTGGAAGGTGCGGACCATGCCCATCCGCGCCACCTTGTAGGAGGAAACACCGGCCAGGCTGTTGCCCTCGAACTGCCACTTGCCCGAGTTCGGGGTATCGAAGCCCGTCAGCAGGTTGAACAGCGTGGTCTTGCCGGCCCCGTTGGGACCGATCAGCGCCGTGATCTTGTGCCGCGGGATCTCCAGATATTCGACGTCGACGGCGTTGATGCCGCCGAAGCTGCGGGTGACGTTTTCCGCCACCACGATGGGATCGCGCTTCTTGCAGCCGGGAGCGATCTCGCCGGCGGCAATGGGCCGCGTGTCCGTCATGTAGTCGATGGTCTCGGCGGTGCCGGTGGCCCCGGCACCCGCCAGTGGTTCTTCGCTGTGCATGCTCATGCGAACGCCAGCTCCTTCTTGTTGCCGAAGACGCCCTGGGGCCGGAAGACCATCAGCAGCATCAGTGCGACGCCGACCAGGATGTAGCGCAGCTGGCCGGCCTGGACCGTGTTCAGCCACGTGACGGCGCCCGATTCGATCAGGCCGTAGAGCACGCCCTGGGTGAGGGAAAGAACCACCCAGAAGATCATCGCGCCGACGACCGGCCCCAGCACCGTGCCGAGCCCGCCGAGGAGCAGGCAGGTGTAGAGGAAGAACGTCAGTTCCGTGCCGTAGTTGGCCGGCTGCACAGCACCGCGGGGGAGCGTGAACACCATGCCCGCCAGGGCGCCGAGCACGCCGCCGATCACCAGGGCCTGCATCTTGTAGGAGTAAACGTTCTTGCCGAGGGAGCGGACGGCGTTCTCGTCCTCGCGGATGCCCTTCAGGACCCGGCCCCAGGGACTGCGCATCAGCAGCCAGACCAGCACACAGCAGACGATCACGACCCCCCAGCCGACCACCCGGATGAAGAAGTCGCGGTTGTTCATGCCGAGGTAGGACCCCTCGGGGAACGGGTTCATGGCGTAGAAGTCGCCCTCGAAGGCGGCCAGGCCGTTGGCCGAACCCGTCACGGAGGTCAGCTGGTTGGTGGTGACGATATAGCGGACAATCTCCGCCGCTGCGATCGTGACAATGGCCAGGTAGTCGGCCCGCAGCCGCAGGGTGGGGATGCCGAGCAGCAGGGCAAAGATCGCCGAGCAGACGACGGCGATGAGCAGACCTACGAAGAACGGCACGTGGAACGTGAGGGTGGAGATGGCGAAGCCGTAGGCCCCCACCGCCATGAAGCCGGCCTGGCCGAAGTTCAGCAGGCCGGAGTAGCCGAAGTGGACGGCCAGGCCGAGCGCGGCAAGCGCGTAGGCCGCCGTCGTCGGGCTGAACAGTTCACCGGCGGCGCTGGAAAGAATGAATCCGAAGTCCATGTTTGTCTCCTAACCCACGCGCTCGCGGCGGCCCAGGATGCCCTGGGGCCGGAACAAGAGGACAACGATCATGATGAACAGAGCTCCCACATATTTGAGGTCGGCGGCGAGGCCGAACACGGTGGTCAGCTCCACGAAGATGCCGACGATGATGGATCCGAACAAGGCGCCCCAGACCGTGCCGAGGCCGCCGAGGGTCACGCCGGCGAAGATGAGCAGCAGGATCTGCGACCCCATGTCGAAGGTGACGCCGGGACGGTAGTAGGCCCAGAGGATGCCGCCGAGGGAGGCCAGCATGCCGCCGGTGACCCAGACGATCCTGATGACGGAGTCGACGTCGATGCCGGAAGCCGCCGCGAGTGCCGGGTTGTCGGCGACCGCGCGGGTGGCCTTGCCGAGGCGGGTCTTGAGCAGCACGACGCCGAGGGCGGCGATGACGACCACACTGATAAGCAGCGACCAGAGGTTGTTGGGCGAAATGGAGACCGGCCCGATCTGGATTTCCGCGCTTTGAGCGAAGGGCAGCTGCTGGGTGGCGCCGCCGAAGTAGAACTGGATTACGTAGCGCACGGCCAGGGCGAGGCCGATGCTGACGATCATCATCGGGACCAGCCCGGTGCCGCGGCGTCGCAACGGTTTCCACAGCCCGGCGTCCTGCACGTAGCCGAAGAGGCCGCCGCCAAGGAGCGCGAGGATGATGGCGAGCCAGAATGGCAGGTTCATAGCGTTGAACGCGAAGACCAGGACGGCGCCGAGGGTGACCATCTCGCCGTGCGCAAAGTTGGTCAGGCCGGTGGTGCCGAAGATCAACGAGAGCCCCACCGACGCGAGCGCGAGCAGCAATCCGAAGCTCAGGCCCGCGACGAGGCGGTTGATCAGGTTCTGGCCGAAGTCCTGCTGCTGCACAACGATGCCTTTGCCGAAGGCGAAGATCACCGAGAGATTGGAGGTCTGGCTAAAGGTGACTTTCCGGGGGTTTTCCTGGCCCTCGGCAAGCTTGATGCCCTCCGGAAGGGTCTTGACGTCCAGTTCCACCTCGTAGGTCCCCTGCTTGGGGACGCCGATGTTCCAGGAGCCGTTGGCGCCGGACTTGGCGGTTCCGGTGAAGTCCCCGCTCTTGGCGGTGATGGTGACACCGGCCAGCGGCGCGCGGTCATCGCCGCGAAGGAAGCCGCTGATGGTGTCCTGGAACGTGGTGCTCGACGGGGATGGTGTCGGCGCCGGCGTCGTGGCCTGGGATGCCGGCGCGACGATGAGCAGAAGGGCAGCTACGGCGGCGAAAATAGCCCCCACAGCTTTCAACATTCCGCCGCGCCGTCTCCGGGGCAGGCCTCTCGATGTGCTTCTCAAATTGAAAACCTCCACATGGGGGTGGTCTGGGTTGCGCCATTGCAACCACTGCGAACGTTCAGGGCGACTGGGTGGAACGGATACTGCGATGCGATGAAGCGGTAGTGGCTGTGACATTCGTCACCCTGTTGCGCCAATCGTACAGCCCGCGCAGGGCATCCAATGCCCTCGTGAGCAGGCAGTACGTCGCGATCG
>NZ_JBFRFD010000448.1:0-3058 GCF_052114645.1 Arthrobacter sp. 2YAF22_2 | reverse complement strand
CACCCACCGGCTCCCTCGTCTCGCTTCGCTTCGCCGTGGGGCCCTCGCCGGCGTGGGCCCACCTCCCCATAGAATGGACAGATGACCCTCAGCGTTGCGCTCGGCCCTGACACCCAGGAGAGCACCCAGACCGGAACAGCGGCGTCGACCGACGTCCTGACCGCCCCGGACATCCCTTGGAACCTCGTGATCTGGAACGATCCGGTGAACCTGATGAGCTATGTGAGCTACGTGTTCCGCAGCTACTTCGGCTATTCCGAGGCGAAGGCCAACAAGCTCATGCTGGAGGTCCACAAGAAGGGCCGGTCGATCGTGGCGCACGGCAGCAAGGAACAGGTCGAGCAGCACGCGGTGGCGATGCACGGCTACGGCCTGTGGGCCACCGTGGAGAAGGCCAGCGGCGGCCCCGGCGGCGGCCGATCGGGCGGTACCGGATCGGGCAAGGGCAAGGGAAAACGTGGCTAAGGCATTTAAATATGGGCTCAAGGGCATCACGGGCTACCTGGAGCCGGCCGAACGGGACCTGCTGCGCAGCCTCTTCGACGACGTCATCTCCATGCTGGAGCCGGCGGAACGGGCCAACCAGGATCCGCTGGCCGCGCTCGTCGGACTCGACAGCGAGGCCCGGGAGCCGTCCGACCGCGCTCTGAAGCGCCTGCTGCCCAACGTCATGAAGGACGACGACGCGGCCTCCCTCGAGTTCCGCCGCTACACCGAGCGCTCGCTGCGGGAGAGCAAGATCGGCGCGTTGAGGGCGGCGGCCCTGGGCCTGGACAAGGAGGAGCTGGTGCTGACCCCGGCCGACGCCCGGCACTGGTCCACCGCGCTCAACGACATCCGGCTGGTGCTAGCCGAACGCCTCGACATCCGGGACGACGCCGACGCCGAGCACGTCCACCGGATGCAGGACTGGTCGCAGGCCGAGGACGTGGAAAGCTACCTGGCCCTCGTCTACAACTTCACCACCTGGCTGCAGGAATCCCTGGTCCAGGCGATGCTGGCCTCGCTCGAGGCGTAAGGGCAGCGGCGCCGCTTGTGACCGATGAGACACGAGTTGCTCGCCACAATGTGATGGCTGCACCTGCGGCGAAGCCCTATCCTCGAATAATCATGACTTCAGCATCGAGCACGGATCCGACAGCGGACGCTGCCGCGGAGACCGCAGCGGACAGGGCCGGGAATTCCGGGCTCGGGGAGCGCCCGATCGGCGTCTTTGATTCCGGCGTCGGCGGCCTGACCGTGGCGCGGTCCATCATCGACCAGCTGCCCAACGAATCCATCCTCTATGTGGGCGACACCGCGCACGGACCCTACGGGCCGCTGCCCATCGCCGAGGTCCGCGCCAATGCGCTGGGCGTGATGGACGAACTGGTGGATTCCGGCGTCAAGCTGCTCACCATCGCCTGCAACTCGGCGTCCGCCGCCGTGCTCCGCGACGCCCGCGAACGTTACACCGCCCGGTACGGCATCCCGGTGATCGAAGTGATCCAGCCGGCCGTGCGGCGGGCCGTGGCCGCCACCCGCAGCGGCCGGATCGGAGTGCTGGGCACCTCCGCCACCATCGGCTCCCGCGCCTACGAGGACACCTTCGCGGCGGCGCCGGACCTGGACATCACCTCCGTGGCGTGTCCGGCGTTCGTGCCCTACGTGGAGGCCGGCATCACCACCGGCCCCGAACTCCTCGCCGTCGCCCGCGAATACCTGGCACCGCTCACGGCCGCCGGGGTGGACACCGTGGTGCTGGGCTGCACCCACTACCCGCTGCTTACCGGGGTGATCTCCTTCGTCCTGGGCGAGGAGGTCACGCTGGTGTCCAGCGCCGAAGAAACCGCCAAGGATGTCTACCGTGCGCTGGCCTCCCGCGGCCTGGAGCGCACCAGCGCCGCCGCCCCGGAACACAATTTCATCGCCACCGGGGATGCCGCGCAGTTCGAGCACCTGGCCCGCCGCTTCCTCGGCCCGGAAGTCCTCAGCGTGCGCCATGTGGACCACGTCGCCGCGCAGTACCCCACCGGCAGCCTTGCCCGGATCACGCCGGAAATGATCGCCGCGGCCCAGGCCGCCGCCGGCCGGCCCCGGATCTCCAACTTTGTCGCCACCGATCGGCCGCGGCTGACCGGCCTGCGCGGGACCGGCCTGTGAAGCTGACCATTGTCGGGTGCACCGGATCCTTTCCCGGCCCCGGCTCGCCGGCGTCGTGCTACCTGCTGACAGCGCACGACGGCGAGCGGCGCTGGAAGATCGTGCTGGACCTGGGCAGCGGCGCGCTCGGCGCCATCCAGCGGTACACCGACCTCGAGGACATCGACGGGATCTTCCTGACTCACCTGCACCCGGACCACTGCATGGACCTGTGCGGACTGCACGTTGCGGTGCGCTGGAAGCCGGGCGGCTGGGGCGGCGGCCGGATACCGGTCTGGGGGCCCGCCGCCACCGCGGACCGGATGGCGACCGCTTACGGGCTGGACCTGGACCCGGGCATGCACGAGGAATTCGACTTCAGTAACTGGTCCGAGCGCAAGCCCGTGGCCATGGGCCCTTTCACCGTCACCCCGTACGCGGTGAACCACCCCGTCGAGGAGGCCTATGCGCTGCGCGTGGAGGTCACCGAGCCGGACATGGACGGCACACCCGTCACCCGTGTGCTGAGCTATTCCGGTGACACCGACTCGTGCCTCGRCCTCGAGGACGCCGCCCAGGGCGCGGACCTGTTCCTCTGCGAGGCGGCCTTCGAGGAGGGCCGGGACGACGCCATCAAGGACGTGCACCTGACGGGCAGGCGCGCCGGCGAGGCGGCAGTCGCCGCCGGGGCGCGGCGGCTGCTGCTGACCCACATCCCGGTCTGGACTTCCCCGACCACCGTGCTGGCCGAAGCCAAGGAAGTCTTCGGCCAGCACGTGGCCGTCGCCGTCGCCGGCGTGCACTACACCGTCTGAGCGGCAGCCCCCAGTAGGACCCTCCCTCACGTTTCGCAGGAAATCCGCAGGCCCTCCCTCACGTTTCGCAGGAATTCCGGCGATCCTCCCTCACCCGATCTGAGGGAGGGTCGGGTGTGGGG
>NZ_JBFRFD010000447.1:0-3069 GCF_052114645.1 Arthrobacter sp. 2YAF22_2 | reverse complement strand
GCGTCGGCATAAAGCCCTGGACGAAGGCGCTGTACGTTTCGTTGATCATCCGCTGCGACTCCGCGGCAATCGTGGCGAACACGAGCGAGCTCTTCCCCGAGCCGGAGACGCCGGTAAAGACCGTCAACCGGCGCTTCGGGATTTCCAGGCTGACGTCCTTGAGATTGTTTTCCCGCGCGCCCTGCACGCGGATCAACTCATGGGTATCGGCGACGTGCTGCGCGGGCGGCCGCGTCTCCGCCTGCCCCGTTCCGGTGGCCGTGCTCATCTTGTCTCCCTTTGTGCGGCGGCGCAGTGTCTGCGGTTCCGACGGCGCCGCCCGGCTCGTTGTGACCAGCTTAGGGCAGTCGGTGGACTGACTTTCCGCTGCCGGGAATCCATTGTGATATCCGGCGGCCTCACTGAGAATGAACCATGACGGTCTACCTGAGGTCCCTGGAAACTGCTGTCCCGCCCACCGTGTTGGTCCAAAGCGAAGCGCGCGAGGTGTTTGCTGCCCAGCCAGGGCTCAGCAGGCTCGGCTCCCGGCTCGTCAACACCTGCTTTGACTCCGCGGCCATCGACACCCGCTACACCGCCGTCGGGGAACTGACCACCCGCAGCCGGGCCGAGAACCCGCAGTTCTTCGATCCGGCCACGGGCCTGCTGCTGAGCCCCAGTACCAAGGTCAGGAACGACATCTTCGCCACCGAGGCCACCAAGCTCTTCATCGCGGCGGCGGAGCAGGCGGTTGCCGCCTGTGCTGGCATCGTTCCCGGGGACATTACGCACCTGATCACCGTCTCCTGTACGGGGTTTTTCAACCCCGGACCGGACTACAAGATTGTCCGCGCACTCGGACTGAACCCCGCGGTGCAGCGCTACCATCTCGGCTTCATGGGCTGCTACGCCGCCTTCCCGGCCCTGCGGGCCGCCAAATCGTTTTGCGACGCCAATCCGGAGGCCGTGGTGCTCGTGGTCTGCGCGGAACTCTGTTCCCTCCACGTCCGGACGTCCAACGACCCGGACACCATAATGGGGTCCGCGCTGTTCGCCGACGGCGCCGCCGCCGCCGTCATCAGCGCCCGGGACATACCGGACCAGCCCGCGCTGCTGAGCCTGGACCATTTTGAGACGGTCCTGACCCCGGTCGGCGAGGAGGCGATGGCATGGAACATTGGGGACGAGGGCTTCGAAATGGTCCTCGGCACGTATGTCCCGCACATCATCGACGACCACATTGTCGGCGCCCTCGAACCGCTCCTGGCCAGGGATGCGTCGCTGAGCGGGCTCCCCTACCGGGACATCCGGCACTGGGCTATCCATCCCGGCGGCCGCAGCATCCTGGACAAGGTGCAAGCCAGGCTGGAGCTCAGCGATGAACAGCTGCTGCCGGCCCGGGAAACCCTCCGCAACTACGGCAACATGAGCAGCGCCACGGTCTTGTTCGTGATCCGGCACATCCTGGATCTCCCCGCGGGCGCGGAGGCGGACGGTCTCGGAAACCGGCAGGAAACGGACGACGCCGACGGCGGCGAACGCATCTGTTCGATGGCTTTCGGGCCAGGCCTGACGGTGGAGACCGCGCTGTTCACCAAGATCACCGCACCGCGGGACGCCCGTCCCGCCGACGCCGCACACGCCTCGCCGCGAGGGATCCTCCGGCCGGAATCAGCCCTGKCCTGAGCGGCGGCATCATGCTGCTGCTGCGAAACCGCGCCGTAAGCGCCGTCGAGGAGATGGACCGGGACGACTGCGATCCCGCCCGGCTGGCCCGGACCTACGCCCAGTTTGCCGTAATCAACCGCGCAGTATCCGGCTGGAGGGGGATCTACCGGCAGCGTCTCAGGCCGCTGCTCTCCGCGGAATCCGGCACCTCCCTGCTGGACATTGGCTGCGGCGGCGGCGACGTGGCCGTGCTGCTGTCCCGCTGGGCGGCCCGCGACGGGCTTCGCCTCACCGTCACGGCCATCGACCCGGACCGCCGGGCTGCGGCATTTGCCGCACGCCGGCGCCGGCGCGCCGGCGTGACCTTCCGGCGGCAGACGGGGGCCGAGCTGCTGCACGACGGTGGCCACTTCGACGTCGTGGTGTCCAACCACGTTCTGCACCACCTACGATCCGACGAGCTGGCCGGCTTCCTCGCCGAGTCCGCCGCCCTGAGCACCGGCACTGTTATCCACAACGACCTCCGCCGCAGCGCGGCCGCCTATGCGCTGTTTTTCGCGGGCGCCTTGCCTTTCCGCGGCTCCTACATCAGGCAGGACGGCCTGACCTCGATCCGGCGCAGCTACACCCTGGCCGAATTGCGGACCGCCGCTCCCCCGGGCTGGACCGTGCAGTCGCGCTCCCCGTTTCGGAACCTGCTCATCCACGAACAGGGCCGCGGGCGCAGCGCCGGGGCCGGCGCATGACCGACGTCGTGATTATCGGCGGCGGCCCGGTGGGGCTGTTTATGGCCGCTTTGTTGCTGCAGGACGGAGTCGACGTCACTGTGCTGGAGCAGCGGACCGGCCCGGCGCCGCACTCGAGGGCCATCGGCATCCATCCGCCGGCCCTGGAAGCCCTGGCGCGGATCGGGGTGGCCGAGGAGCTGGTCCGGCGCGGTGTCCCGATCCGGCACGGCCTCGCCATCAGCGGCGGCGCCACGCTGGCGCAGATGTCCTTTGCCCGGGTTTCCCAACGCTTTCCCTTCGTGCTGTCCCTGCCGCAGGGCTCAACCGAGGCGGTCCTGGCACAACGGGTGCACGGGCTCCGACCGGAAGCCCTGCGCCGCGGCGTGCAGGTCACGGGGCTGCACGACGACGGCTGCCGGGCCACGATTGAAGCGTGCGTGGACGGATCCGCGGTCAGCTATACGGCGCGCCTGGTGATCGGTGCCGACGGGGTGCGGTCTGTGGCACGGGCGGCACTCGGCGCGCCGCTGCGGCGCAGGCAATACCCGGACCGGTACCTGATGGGCGACTTCGCCGACAGCACGGGTCTCGGGCCGACGGCAGCGCTCTTCCTGGCCCGCGACGGGATCGTGGAGTCGTTTCCGCTGCCGGGGATGTTACGGCGGTGGGTGGTCCGGCTGGGCCCTGCCGGGGC
>NZ_JBFRFD010000446.1:0-3069 GCF_052114645.1 Arthrobacter sp. 2YAF22_2 | reverse complement strand
GGCGTTCCGGATGCAGCGAGGCCTCGTGGACCACGCCCGCCGCGACGGGGATGGCGACGCCGTCGACGACGTCCTCGGCCACGATGCAGCGGCGCCACGGGGCGTTGCCCGAGGGCGCCAGGGTGCCGCGGAACTGCCGGGCCTGATCCGTCTCCGGACCGCCCCACATTTCCAGCAGCGCCAGGTCGTCGCCCTCGCGCCATTCGCGGTATGCGATTGCCACGCTCAGGCGCCGATCAGCCGTGCGGCCAGGTAGCCCTCCACCTTGTCCAGGGAGACGCGTTCCTGGCTCATGGTGTCGCGTTCGCGGATCGTGACGGCCTGGTCTTCGAGCGTGTCGAAGTCCACCGTGATGCAGAACGGGGTGCCGATCTCGTCCTGCCGGCGGTAGCGGCGGCCGATGGCACCGGCGTCGTCGAACTCGATGTTCCAGTTCTTGCGCAGCTGCGCGGCGAGGTCCTTGGCCTTCGGGGACAGGTCCTCGTTGCGGCTCAGCGGCAGCACCGCCGCTTTGACCGGGGCCAGGCGCGGGTCGAGCTTGAGCACGGTGCGGACGTCGACGCCGCCCTTGGCGTTCGGTGCCTCGTCCTCGGTGTACGCGTCGATCATGAACGCCATGAAGGAGCGGGTAAGGCCGGCGGCCGGCTCGATCACGTACGGGGTGTAGCGCTCGTTGGTGGCCTGGTTGAAGTAGCTCAGGTCCTGGCCGGAGGCTTTCGAGTGCGTGGAGAGGTCAAAGTCGGTGCGGTTGGCGATGCCCTCGAGCTCGCCCCATTCCGAGCCGTGGAAGCCGAAGCGGTATTCGATGTCCGTGGTGCCCTTGGAGTAGTGGCTGAGCTTCTCCAGCGGGTGCTCGAAGAAGCGCAGGTTCTCCTCCCGGATGCCCAGGCCGGTATACCAGGACATGCGTTCCTTCATCCAGTACTGGTGCCACTGCTCGTCGGTGCCGGGCTCGACGAAGAATTCCATCTCCATCTGCTCGAACTCCCGGGTGCGGAAGATGAAGTTGCCCGGCGTGATCTCGTTGCGGAAGGACTTGCCGATCTGGCCGATGCCGAACGGGGGCTTCTTCCGGGACGTGGTGAGCACGTTGGAAAAGTTGACGAAGATGCCCTGGGCAGTCTCGGGGCGCAGGTAGTGCAGGCCCTCTTCGCTGGCGACGGGGCCCAGGTAGGTCTTGAGCAGGCCGGAGAATTCCTGCGGTTCGGTCCATTCGCCGCGGGTGCCGCAGTTGGCGCAGGCAATGTCCTTGAGGCCATTCTCGGCCGGGCGGCCCTTCTTCTCCTCGTACTCTTCCTCGAGGTGGTCCGCGCGGTAGCGCTTGTGGCAGGAAAGGCATTCCACCAGCGGATCGGAGAACACGTCGACGTGGCCGGAGGCCTCCCAGACCTGGCGGGGCAGGATCACCGAGGAATCCAGACCGACGACGTCCTCACGGCCGCGGACCACGGACTGCCACCACTGCCGCTTGATGTTTTCCTTCAGCTCGGCACCGAGGGGGCCGTAGTCCCAGGCAGAGCGGGAGCCACCGTAGATTTCGCCGGCCTGGAAGACGAATCCCCGTCGCTTGGCGAGGGAAATGATCTGGTCGAGTACGGATTTTGCTGCCATGGGAACTCCAATTTCTACAGGGCCGCTGGGTGCGGTCCGCGCTGTCAGCCCCGGGTCACCGGCTGGTTGCCGGGCGGGGTGTTGCGAACGGTGTGATGCAAACTCCTAGCCTACCCGGGCCGCTACCGCTTGAGGGCTCCGCGGGACCAGGGCAGGCTGGCCAGGACGATGGCGGCCAGCGTCAGCAGCGTGCCCAGCACGGTGGGCAGCGCGACGATGGTGCCCGGCGCGGGCAGGAACAGGTCCAGACCCAGCGATCCCAGCAGTTGCCCGGCGATCATGCCGAGGCCGGTGACCAGCACGCCCAGGCTGTGAACCAGGAAGGCCGCGACGGCGATGAAGACGCAGCCCATCGGACCGCCCAGGTAGTACCACCACTCGCCGGGGAGAGGGTGGCCGGGCCCGGCGACGGCCAGCTTGATCAGCAAGGCGAGCCAGAGCACAATGCTGCCGGCGATGAAGTTCACCAGGGTGGCGGTGATGGGGGTGCGGTAGTGCACCGTGGCCGTGCCGTTCATGGCCTGCTGGAAACTCATGAGGAACCCGGCGAGCACCGGAAGCAGCACCGGCACCAGCAGCCGCAACGGCCCGGAGTCCGCCCCCGAAACCCCGCCGGCGGCAAATCGCGGCGACACGRCCCAGGCCACGGCTGCGACGGTCAGCACGCTGCCGAGGACCCGGATCCCGGTGATGGGTTTCCGGCCCGCGGGGCCGATCCCCATCCGGTCCACCAGCAGGCCGCTCAGGGTCTGCCCGGTGACGGCGGCGACGGTGAACAGGGCGACGCCGAGAAGTCCGACGGTGAAGGACTGGGCAAAGACGAAGAACGCGCCGATGCCGCCGGCCAGCACGTAGTAGCGCGGGAACCGGCGTTCCCGCAGCGAAGGCAGGACTTCGGCCAGCCCGGCGCGCCCCTTGGGCAGGAGCAGCGAGATGACGATCATCAGCACCAGGCCGGTGCTGAAGCTGACCACCGCGGCGGCGAGGCCGTCGGCGAGGACCGTTCCTAGGGCGCCGTTGATCCGGCCCTGGACGGGGACGAAAAGTCCCGCCGCCACGGCGAGGAGAAGACCGAGAAGCAGCGGAAGCCGCGGTGCGTGGGTCATTGGTGCCACCTTTGGTCAGGCATTATTGCTGGTATGAGCAACCCGGAAATTGAAGACATCCCCATCCGCGACGACATGATCCGGCTGGGCCAGCTGCTGAAACTGGCCAACCTGGTCGAGGACGGGGTGGAAGCTACGGAACTTATCAGGAACGGGCTTGTCAAAGTCAACGGAGAGATCGATGACCGGCGCGGCCGCCAGCTCCACCATGGCGACACCGTCACCGTGAACGGCCGGACCGTACGGATCGTGACACCCGCCGGAGCCTAGCAGCACCTGGCAGCGCGGCGCCGGCCGCCGCCGTGCGGGGCGCCGTCGCGCGGACTATTTGTCGAGCACCTCATGGCTGAGG
>NZ_JBFRFD010000445.1:0-3077 GCF_052114645.1 Arthrobacter sp. 2YAF22_2 | reverse complement strand
CGTTAGTGACGAGCTTGACGGCCTTCACGTCGGCAGCGAGTTCGGCGTAACTGCTGTCGCTGCGGTAACAGGCGTCCAGGTACGGCCCCGCCCCCTGGCCTGCGGCGTAGGAGTCTCCCAGCGCGATGTACTTGGTTTTGTCTATCGCCTGCGCCGGGGCTGCCGCCACCCCGACCGCCATTGCAACGGTGGCGAGTCCGGCGGCGAGAGCCGTGCGGCGGCGTCGAAGTTTCAGAGTTCCCATGGTGTCCCCCTCAGTAGCACGCGGCTTCAGCGCCCCGTGCCGCAAAGCGGTGTCAGTCCGGTGGCAGGCGAGCTGAATAGGAGCCCGGCCGCTACCGGGCCCACCGCCACCCTACGCCGGAGCCCCTGGGCCTGAACCGGGCCGTTGGTCCCGTCGCGAAGATGTCGGGACGAACCGGCGCGAATCCTGCCCGGGGCTTGACGGAGGCAAACCGCAAGACCGCCGCATTTTTGGGCCACAATGGGGTAACGGTCCCGGCGTTGGCCGCCATTCCGGGCGCAGTGCGGGGCTAAAGTTACCGGGTGAAGACTCCCAAATACGCGCTGGTGGTGCGGGCTGCGGCAACCGTCGCCGTCGTGCTCGCTGGATCGTCGCTGGCCGCCCCGGCCCTTGCGGAGGTCGGTGCGGCCGGCACGGCCACCGCTTCGCCTTCGCCTTCGCCTTCGCCATCGGTCGGCGCCGGGTCGGGTCCCGCCGCGGCTCCGGCCGCCACGGCCAAGGATCCGACGACGGCGACGACGCCGGCCGCGTCCGCTGCGCCTTCACCGCAATCTGGCATCAGCGACGCCGGGCTCGCCGAGGCGGTCCGGCGGGATCTGGGCATGACGCTGGCGGAATTCAACGCTGCGGGGGAGTTAGGAAGGCGCGCCGCCGATGCCGTGCCGTCCCTGAGCAAACTGCCCGGCTACGTCGGGATCAGCCTGGCGAGCGGTAAGATTGTCGTCGTCGGCAGCGGCGCCGAACTCCAGACCCGGATCGACCAGCTGAACGGTACCGGCTCACCCGTCTTTGAGCTCCACGCTCCCGCCGCTGTTGCGCCGAGTACGCCGGCCTCATCGACGGCGCCGGCCACTGCCGAGCTGTTGGCCTCCAGCACCGAACAACTGTTCCAGGACTATCTGAGGGAAGTCGGTGCCACGGGGCTGCAGGCCGTTGCCTACGCCGACGGTCACTTCGTCATCCGCACCGGGGGGATCAACACCCCGGAAGTCGGAGTGCCAGCTGTCCTGGAGCCCGTTCTCCCGGTGGTGCCCGCAACCGCCGCGGCGACGAACGCCCCGGTTGCGCCTGCGCAGCCCGGCAAGATCTCTCCCGCTGAATTTGTTGCCCGGTACGCTAACGTCCAGCTCGAGAAGGCCGCGCCGGTCACGACCCAAGCTGACGTGTACGGCGGGGAGGGGTACGTCATGGATTCGGGATTCGGGCGGACAATTTGCTCCACCGGCTTTGGCGCCTTCAGCCCGGCGGGACTGCCCGTGCTACTGACGGCAGGCCACTGCGCCGACGACGGCAAAGCCGCCGTCGCCGGGCTGGAGCCCCCGACGTCCTCGATCGCCGGCGGCGCGCTGCCCCTGCCCCTTGACCTGCCCAAGCTCGGCAGTTTCGGGTTCAGCCAATTTGGCGGAGCCAATAATTCACCTGTGCTCAACCCGAATTGGACAACCGGCGATGCTGGAGAGCCCGGCAACGTCGGCACCGACATCGCCGTGATCGAAAAGCTCGACGGCGGGGTAACCGCCCAGCCGGCCGTGACCAAGTGGGACAACGTGGCGAACCCGGCGCCGACGTCCGTTAAGATCATCGGGACACTCGCCCCGATTGCCGGCCAGGCCGTCTGCCGGTCCGGGCGGACCACGGGGTGGTCCTGCGGGACAGTGAGCGAGCTGGGAATCTACGTGGCAGGCGGTACAAAACCCGGCCCTGCCGACGGCCGCGCATTCCGCGGCTTCCTATCCAAGGACGTCAAGTCCGGCGGCGGCGACTCCGGTGGTCCGTGGATCAGCGGCAACTTTGCCGTCGGCACCCACACCGGGGCTGAAAGCGTCGCCGGGAAGCAGGTCAGCGCCATCGCAACGACCCTTGAGGACGCCCTCACACACATCCCTGGCGTCCAGCTGCAACTCTTCCTGAACAAGCCCGAACTCGCCGGGACTTCAACTTTAAGCACGGTGCCGCCCAACAGTGTCATTCATGGGCGCGTAGCGGCCGCTCCCGCCTCGGCGGTGGCCCTCAACTCCAAGGTCCRCTTGGTCGGCTTGACCCCGGACGCTGTCGAGATTCCGGTCGATACCGCGGGAAACTGGTCATTCACCGCGCCTGCGGCCGAAGGTGCGATCCGGTTGACCGCCGAGACCATAAACGGCTACAGCCAGTCCGGCACCACGACCTTCACTCTGAACGTCTCGGAGTTGGTTGCACCCACGATCACCAGCCCTGCTACCGGATCCGCCCTTACGGCGCTTGACCGCGTTGCGGGCACCGGGACGCCGGGGAACACTGTGAAGCTGTCGGGCGACTTGACCGGTTCCGCGACCGTTGCGCCCGACGGGCAGTGGAGCGTTCCTTTGGCCAGCCGGCCGACGTACGGCAAGATTTCTGTCTCGGCCGTCCAGACGGCCACCGGCCACGTGGACGGCCCAGCGGCCACAGCCGAATTCACCGTGCCGCCCCCCGCTCCCGCAGCAACGGGGAACTGGGACGGCAGCCACTTCGCTCAGGACGAGCTACCCGGTGTTATCTCCGGGACCGGCGTCGACGGCGCTGAGGTCAGCGTGCTGATCGATGGGGTGCCAATTGGTGCGGCGCGCGTCGCCGGCGGATCCGGGACCGGGGCGAAAGCCGTGGCCCTGTCCTTGGCCCCGCTGGTGCTGGTGGCCGACGGGCGCTGGAGTGTCCACCTCCCGGCCGGACTGGCCGTCGGGCCGCATACCTTGGCTGTCTCGCAGTCGGTTGACGGCGTCGCGTCCTCGCCGGTCGAGTACAAATTCACGATCGCCGCGGCGGCTGCCCCTGCAGGCGCGGCCGCAGCGCCGGGGAGCGCCACGCCGGCGGC
>NZ_JBFRFD010000444.1:0-3086 GCF_052114645.1 Arthrobacter sp. 2YAF22_2 | reverse complement strand
GGGTATTACGTAAACATTTGGTAATCCTCGGCGAAAATTCTTTAACTATCTCTTCATAACTCAAATTTCCCATACCATTTAACGCTTCCATTTCAATCCCCCTTATTTTTTCTTAACGTTCAGCCCCTCCATGAACTCTTTTATCTTCGATAACGCTTTATTGTGGTTGTATGAGACTGTTTGAACCGATTCATCTAAAATCTCTGCAACTTCTTTATTTGTATGGTCATTCAGATACATTAAAGTCAATATTTTTAATTGCTTGTCCGACAGAACATCAAGAGCTTTATATAATAATTCACCATCAATATGATCCTTTAAATCATCTTTTTTAGACATATTTTCATAATCAGCATAAGTCAAATCATCTTCCGATGAAGTTAAAGCATCCAAGCTATTTAGATTGTTATCAACCTCTTCATGCGATACAGTTAACGCAAATAGATTACGTTTTTTATATAATGAAACCCTTTTGTCAAAATCTATTGAGTAAAAATAAACCAAATTACTAATGTAATTAATCACTTTGACCTTACGGTAATATTCAGCAAATGCACTGTTTAGCATAGATGTATTTTCTTCGGTGGGATTTATAATTGCTTCTTGGAATAATGCGTAGTTTTCTTCGTCTTTCAAAAAATTCCGAACAATTGGCTCGTTCATTTTTTCCTTATATTTGCTACAATATGCTTCTATTTGATTACTCCCCATGTCAAAACGCCCTCCTCAATTCTAAAAGAGAAATCAACCGTAAAAAATCAAATAATTCAAACAAAAAGTTCGAACATCTAATCCGAACACACGTTCCCGACAACTTCTTTATTATCCCACTTTTCTCCATGGAAGAAAAGGGTTTTTTATGAATTAATTAAGGGTTTTTTTTCGGCTTTATATAGTAGTAAAAAAGCATTTTTTCTTATGACACTCATTGTAATGTATATCCATATTTCTACGCTTAATAAAAAAACGAGGAAAATTTTTAGTTTATTTTGATTTTTTTCTTTTATTTCCTCTTTTACAAATGTAAGCACGAAAATAGGGAGGAATTAAAAATGAAAGAAATTATTTTATACGGACATGATAGATGCCCATATTGTGTAAATGCAAAGGATTGGTTAGGCAAAAATTCTATTCCATTTCTTATGAAAGATATTACTATCAAGGAAAATGCTGATGAATATGCGCAATATAATGAGCAAGGTGTTCCACTTCTAGTAGTGAAAGATCTTGAAAATCAAACAGAAGAAAAACTTCTTGGCTTTAACCCTGATAGTTACGCAAAAAAAATAGGYAAATAAAAAAACCGGCACATATTACGTGCCGGTTTTTTATTTCAAACACACTCCTTTCACTTATTAAATCAAGAGGCTAATTTTAGGAGGGGAAACATGGCTACTATTATAGAAAGTCCATTCGAAATTAAATCTATTATTGAAAATCCGGAGGAAGTCACTTACGGATTAGACCTTATTAAAGCCCGTGAGGTCTGGGAATCTAGTAAAAAAGGCGAAGGTATTGTAATTGCTGTATTAGACACAGGTTGCGATACCAACCACCCTGACTTAGAAGGAGCAATCATTGGTGGCTACAATTTCACAGATGATGATAACGGAGACACCGAAAAGATCATGGATTATCGTGGACACGGGACTCACGTTGCAGGAACTATCGCAGCAAGAGAAAACGGAATTGGAGTAATTGGTATTGCACCTAAGTCTCAATTACTTATCCTAAAAACTATGAACAAACACGGAAGAGGTAGTTATAGTAATGTTATCAACGCTATACGCTATGCTATTGCATGGAGAGGGCCTAATAACGAAAGGGTATCTATCATTAATATGAGTCTAGGTGGAACATTACACGATGAAGAACTCTATTCAACCATCAAAGACGCTCGAAAGCATGGCATCCTCTTAGTAGTTGCAGCAGGAAATGACGGTGACGGAAAAGGAGAAACTTTTGAGATTAATTACCCAGGTTTCTATCAAGAAGTAATCCAAGTTGGATCCGTTGGCCAAGATTTAACTTTATCTTCTTTTTCAAACACCAATATCAACCTAGATTTTGTAGCACCAGGTAATTTAGTATTATCAACCTTCTTAGATGGTAAATACGCAAAGTTATCCGGTACATCAATGGCTACCCCTCATGTCGCAGGAGCACTCGCACTCATTCTGAATCTAGTTCCGACATTTGATTATAATCCAACATTAACATCATTTATTGCTTACTCTTATTTACTAGAACATGCGAAGAAACTCGGTTATTCAGCAACAGAAGAAGGGAATGGTTTAATCCAATTAACCTAGAAAGGAGTGACCTTACTATGGACCCAACAATTGAAATGTGGGCTTCACTTTTAGGCAACTTCGGTTTTCCTGTCGCTATCACTATTTATCTACTTATTCGATTCGAGAAGAAATTAGATAGATTGACCGATGCAATCGAAACTTTAAAAGGCGTAATCAAAAGCAAATAATTTTTTCCTTACCTTTTTTGACAACAACACAAACAACCACTCTTTTATAAATGTAAACATAACTCTTTAAGGAGTGATCTATGTGAATGGAATCGAAAAAGATCTTGTGAAATATAACAATTTAAAATCTGATTTACTATCCATCGCTAAATGTATTGATTGTTGCGAAGAAAAAGACGTTTGTTTCTATCAAGATTTAGCTATTGCATACTCAGAGCGATTAAAGAATTTACATGATTTTATAAACACTGAATACGGCGTAAACACTTGTTGTAACAAGTGTTTTGAGAGTCAACAAAAAAGCTGACAAAAAAAGTCAGCTTTTTTTATTGTTTTTTTGACAAAACATTCGTTCGTAGCTCTTTTAAGAAGTAGGAAGAAAAATTCGGGAGGTAACACCAATGAAATCATTTAAAAGAGTCCTAGAAACAGAAGAAATTAAAGCCATCGTAGATGAACTATACAGCCAAAAATCTTTCCAAGATACAATCGACGAAATTACTCGTGATCATGAGGTAAAACTATCAAGATATAAAGTAGAAGTTGCTGAAAGTTGGACATTTTCATCCCAAAAAACAATGAAAGTATTAATACTATCGTATTC
>NZ_JBFRFD010000443.1:0-3105 GCF_052114645.1 Arthrobacter sp. 2YAF22_2 | reverse complement strand
GCCGATTCCCAGCGAGAGCGACATGTATGACTACGAGGGCGAGGTCGCATTGGTCGTGGGAGCTCCCGCGGATCACGTCCGCCCGGAGGATGCGCTCAAGGTCGTCGCCGGCTACGCCGCTTTTAATGATTTCAGTGCCCGTGACTGGCAGCGCCACACCGGACAGTGGACTCCCGGGAAGAACTTTCCGCTGAGTGGCGCCTTTGGCCCCTACTTCATGACCGCCGAGGAAGTCGGTGATGTCACCGAACTCGTCGTTGAGACGAGGGTCAATGGAGAAGTCCGGCAGCGCGCGGCGGTTGCGGACCTTATCTTCGACATCCCCGCGATCCTCGAATACGTGACGACATTCACCCCGCTGTCCCCTGGTGACGTCATTGTGACCGGCACCCCCGGAGGCGTGGGGCTGTTCATGGAGCCGCCGACGTTCCTCGCCCCCGGCGACGTCGTCGAGGTTGAGGTCGGCAAGCTCGGTACTCTGCGCAACGTTCTCGTCGCCTAAAGATGCGCAAAGGTAATGCCATGGATCACTTCGATGTCGCGGTTGTCGGCGCCGGTCCGGTGGGACTGACTGCGGCGCTGCTGCTCGCCGACGGCGGCGCCCGTGTCGCGCTGCTCGACGCCGCCAACGCGCCCATGGACCTGCCACGGGCCATCAGCATCGCCGACGAAACCTTTCGGACCATGGACCGTTTGGGCCTTGCCGATGCGCTGAAGGAGGAGTCATTGCTCGGCACCGGGAGCCGTTACTTCGGACTGAACGACAGGCCACTTGCCTCGTCGAAACCGGCTCCCTCCCGCATCGGACACCCGGCCAAGTCACAGTTCGACCAGCCCGTGCTGGAAGACCTCCTCTGGACAAAAGCAAGCAATGACGAGCGCATCGCATTTCTCACAGGTGCTCAAGTCAACGCGATCGCCCAGGATAAAGACGGGGTCACCGTCGGTTTTCAATCCGACGACGGCAACGGAGCCGTGGCTGCCTCATGGCTTATCGGTGCTGACGGCGGCCGCAGTTTCGTCCGTGAAGCCCTGGGCATTGACCTGGTGGGGTCAACTCAGGAGGAACGCTGGGTAGTCATCGACCTGCTCAATGTGCCTGAGGCCCGCGAGCCCTACGCCGAGTTCCACGGCAACGGGACGCGTCCCTACGTTCTGGTACCCGGGATCAAAGGGCGTCTGCGCCTGGAGTTCATGCTTTTCGACCACGAAAGCGCGGACGAGATGACGGCACCGGCGCAAATTCTTGAGCTGTCCCGACCTTTCCATCCGCGAATCGGGACAGAGGATGTCAGGCGCGCCGTCGTCTACGTCGCCCACCAGCGCATCGCACGTACCTACCGCTCCGGCCGCTCCTTCCTGATCGGTGACGCCGCGCACCTCATGCCGCCCTTCTCAGGGCAGGGGCTGAACGCCGGGYTGCGCGACGCACTCAATCTCAGCTGGAAGCTGTTGGAAGTGCTCCGCGGCGCAGGCACGGACCGCCTCCTGTCCACCTACGAATCCGAACGCCGCACCCATGCAGCGAAAATGGTGAAGGTGTCACGCCGGACCGGGGCCGTTGTTATGGCTGTGGGCGCACTGAAGACCAACGTCCGGGACATCGCCTTCCGCACGGTCAGCCTCATTCCCGCGGTTCACCGGTATCTGGGATCCATGCGTTTCATCTCACCACCCGATTACCGCAACGGCGTGGCCATCAAGGCGGGACGGGATATCGACCGCCGGTTGGCGGCATCGGTCGGTTTCGCACTGAGCCAGCCGTCGGTGACCGGCCCGGACGGCGGGACGGCGCCGCTCGATACTCATCTCGGCGACGGCTGGTCCCTCTTGACCCTGGAAGCAGAAAGCGCGTCATCGCAGAGGCCGGATCCATTCTGGGCCTTGCTCGGCGCCCGACGGCTTGTATTGGCAGGCACACCCGTTTCGCCGGCTGAGCAATACAGTTTTCCGCTGCTCCTCGACGCTGGGCGGTTGCTCGCAGTCCCACGCCTGACGAAACCTCACACCCTGGTGGTTCGTCCGGATCGCTACGTCGCAGCAGTGTTCACCGACGACAGCGAACAGTCAGTCATCCAAAGTCTGCGCTCGTACGTCGATCCACGCTCGCGGCGATAACAATTTCAAGGAGAACGGAATGCCCAGCATGCAGGAATCGCGGTCCGAAACCGCACGGTTCGATGACCTCTATTGGGAACCTGGCGCGGAGCCCATTGTCGAGGACGACGCCTTTCTGGCGGAGATCATCGCGCAATCGGAACTTCCCGTGCTGCTCGTCGCGATCGCGGCGGCGCTCGGCGATACGTCGTCACTGAGCAGCGACCTACAACCTCCGCTGAGCCCGGTGGACACCCAACCCCATCCGCACGGTGGCATGTCCGCCGATCAGCAGGAAGGCGCAAAGGCAGTGGCGTTGGCCGGGTTGCGCGAGCTCCGGGACAATGGGATCACCGCGGTTGATCTGCTCCCGGATGAGACCGTCACTGATCTCCTGCGTTTCCTCACCGCGGGGCGTGAGCATTGGTACGCTTCGCTGAAGCATGAGCTTGACCTCGCAGCGGACAAAGGTGGGGCCCCTCAATGGCATTTCGAGGACGTCGCTGATGGTCGCGAGTTCCCCGTGCTCATCGTCGGTGCAGGGATCGCCGGGATCGCTGCGGCACACAGGTATAAGCAAGCCGGGGTGCCCTTTATCGTCGTCGAAGACGCTCCAATGCTGGGTGGGACGTGGGCTAAGAACTCTTATCCTGGTGTCCGGCTCGACACCCCGACTTTCGGGTATTCGTACTCGTTCGCGCAGCGAGGCGACTGGCCCCACCAGTTCGCGAAGGGAGGGGACGTTCTCGACTACGTCCGCGACGTCGCCGAGCGCGCGGGAATCGTTGAGAATATCGAGTTCTCCACCCGGCTGAACCGGCTGCGCTGGGACGAGGGGGCCCGCAGGTGGGAGGCCACCACCCGGGATGCCGCCGGGAAAGAGCAGACCCGGAGCTTTGCGGCTGTCGTGAGCGCTCTCGGTCAGTTGGACCGCCCCAACATCCCTCATTTCGAGGGCATCGACCAGTGCAGGCAATCGACACTACCGGTGCCGGCGATGCCTTCAAC
>NZ_JBFRFD010000442.1:0-3112 GCF_052114645.1 Arthrobacter sp. 2YAF22_2 | reverse complement strand
GGCCAACGCCGCCGAGGCCGCACTGGTGCCGGGCGCCCAGGTCCGCGGTTACCGGACCCTGGCCCGGCTGGCCTTCGACTTCGGCGCCGACCCGCAGGAGCTGGCCCTGGATTTCGAACCCGATGACGACGAACCGGACGACGCCGGGCCCGACGCCGGCGCCGACGTAGTGCCGGACATGTGCGACGTCTCGGGCCAGGGCGACGGGCGGCGGGCCCTGGAAGTGGCAGCGGCCGGGGCGCACCACGTCCTGCTCACCGGCCCCCCGGGGGCCGGCAAGACGATGCTGGCCGAACGGCTGCCGGGGCTGCTGCCGGACCTTGGCGACAGGGCGGCGATGGAAGTTACAGCAATCCACTCACTGAGTTCGCTGACGTCGGCCACGGTCACACTGCTGCGCCGGCCGCCCTACGAGAACCCGCACCACACCGCCACAGCGGCCGCGATCATTGGCGGCGGATCAGGGCTTCCGCGTCCGGGGGCGGCCTCCCGCGCCCACCGCGGCGTGCTCTTCCTTGACGAGGCCCCCGAGTACGAACGACGCGTCCTGGACGCACTGCGCCAGCCGCTCGAGAGCGGCGAACTGGTCATCCACCGCTCGGCGGGCACGGCAGCCTACCCGGCCCGGTTCCAGCTGGTCCTCGCCGCCAATCCCTGTCCCTGTGGCAAAGCCTCCGGCAAGGGGGTGGACTGCACCTGCACCCCGATGATGCGGCGCCGCTACCTCGCCAGGCTGTCCGGGCCGCTGCTGGACCGGGTCGACATCCAGCTGGAGGTTGAACGCGTGGCGCTGGCGGACTTCGGCCAGCCCCGCGGCGAAGAGACCACAGCCGAGATTGCGGTGCGGGTGCAGGCAGCCCGGGAGCGCCAACTGGACCGGCTCCGGCCGCTCGGGCTGGAAACCAATGCGCAGGTACCGGGCCGGGTGCTCCGCGGCCCGCTGCGGCTGGCAGGCCCGACAACCCGGATCCTCGACCGGGCACTGGAACGCGGCGCCCTCACGGCCCGCGGCTACGACCGGGTCCTGCGCCTGGCCTGGACCCTCGCGGACCTCTCCGCCCGCCCCGTCCCGGATGCCGACGACATCGGCCAGGCACTCGGCCTTCGGCAGGCCACAGCCACAGCCGCCTGACGGCGCCACCGGACCCCGTCCCGTGGATGGACCGGCATCGGAACCCCGGCTTGAGAAGAGAGCAGCACGAAGAGAAAGCAGCACCATGACTGAAAACGAACGGACTGCCCGGGCCGCGTTGTCCAGGCTCTTGGAACCCCAGGACGCCGCAGGCCTGGCGCTCGTGCGGGTCGCCGGAGCAGAAGACGCCCTGAGGATCGCGACCGGGCAGCTGACCGCAGGGCCCGGGCTGGAACAGGAACTCTCCCACGTGCTGGAGGAGCACGGCGCAGGCGGAGGCTGGACCGGGCTGGGCATGGCACTGAAACGCTGGGCACCGAGAGTTCCCGACCTGGCGCCGGCGCGCGACCTCGCGACCGTGCAGCGCCTCGGCGGCCGCCTGATCATTCCGGCGGATCCACTGTGGCCCGGCCAGCTCGCGGACCTGGCGCTGCAGGAGCCACTCTGCCTCTGGTGGCGGGGCGTGGAGCAGGAGCTGCCGCCGGCGGGCAGAGCCATAGCGTTGGTGGGCTCCAGGGACAGCACCTCGTACGGCTCCGCCGTGACCGGCGATCTTGCCTACGCGCTGGCCCAGCGGGGGTTTACGATCATCTCCGGCGGAGCCTACGGCATCGACGCCCACGCGCATCGGGCCGCCCTGGCCGGTGCTGCCGGCGGCCTGCCTACGATTGCCGTCATGGCCGGGGGAGTTGACCGGTTCTACCCTGCCGGCAACGAGGACCTGCTCCGCGCCGTCGCCAACCAAGGAGCGGTCCTGGCCGAAGTCCCGCCGGGGTCGGCACCCACGCGATACCGCTTCCTGCAACGCAACAGACTCATCGCAGCCCTGGCCGCCGTCACGGTGGTGGTTGAGGCCCGGTGGAGGTCCGGGGCGCTGAACACCGCGCACCATGCCGAGACCCTGGGCAGGCCAGTCGGAGCGGTGCCCGGCTCGGTGCACAGCGCCAACTCGGCCGGCTGCCACCGGTTGCTGCGCGAGGGCGGGGCTGTGTGCGTCACGGACGCAGGCGAGATCGCCGAACTGGCCTCGCCCAGCGGCGACTCGCTGCCCGACGCCAAGTCCGGCCGGGTGGAAGCCCACGACGGGCTGACCCTGGAGGACCTGATCCTGCTGGACGCCTTGCCGCTGAGGATTACCAGTTCGGTTGAGAAGCTTGCCACCGTCGCCGGGCTGAGCGCCGAATCGGTCCGCGCAGGCCTCGGCCGGCTTGGCCTGCTGGGACTGGCCGAATCCCGAGGCGGCGGCTGGAAGCGGTCTTCCTCGGCGGGGTAACGCAGGGATCGGCCCGACCCGGCGGCGCGCCGACAAGCTCCACCAGCGCGGGCGGGAATGCTGGGAGAGTTGGAGGATGCCAACCCAGCAACTGCCCACAGCGCTCGCCGAGACCGCCCACGCTTTCGGCCGCTATCTGGATGCGGAACGGGGCCGCTCCGTGCACACCGTGCGCGCCTACCTCGCCGACGTCGGAAGCCTGCTGGCACATGCGGCCACGGAGGGCGCCGGAGACCTGTCCGATCTCCAACTTGGCACCCTGCGCCGCTGGCTGGGAGCCCAGAGCGAAGCGGGGAAGTCCCGCGCTACGCTGGCCCGTCACGCCGCCACCGCTAGGGCTTTCACCGCCTGGGCCGTCCGCGAGGAACTCATCGCGGTCGACCCGGCCCTGCGGCTGAGGGCGCCGAAGCGGGAAAAGTCCCTGCCCGGCGTGCTGCAGCAAGGGCAGGTGCAGCGGCTCGTGGCCGGGGCCGAGACGGCCGCAGCCGAGGGCGATCCGCTGGCCCTGCGGGACCGCGCCATGCTGGAGCTGCTCTACGCCACCGGCGTGCGCGTCGGGGAGCTGTCGGGCCTGGATGTGGACGATCTCGACCCGGACCGTCGGACGTTGCGGGTCATCGGCAAAGGCAACAAGGAACGCACGGTACCGTACGGCCTCCCCGCGGCGCTCGCAGTCGACGACTGGCTGCGCCGTGGACGTCCGGCCC
>NZ_JBFRFD010000441.1:0-3125 GCF_052114645.1 Arthrobacter sp. 2YAF22_2 | reverse complement strand
CGGACCGAGGAAGGTATAGGTGACAGGTGACGCGGGCATAGCGTGGTCCTTCGCTTACAGGATGACGGGCTTGAGCCCGCTRTCGGAGACGAGCGGGAGGCCGTTTTCAAGCCACTGGTCCATGCCGCCGGCGACATTCAACGCGGAGTAGCCGTGGCCGACCAGCCATTGGGCGGCGCGGAAGGAGCGCCCGCCGGTGCGGCAGATGACGTAGAGGTCTTCGTCTGGGTCCAGTTCGTCGAGCCGGGTCGGGAGCTGGTCGAGGGGGATGTGCACGGCCCGCTCGGCGTGGCCCGCGGCCCACTCGTAGTCCTCCCGCACGTCCAGAAGCCGCGCCGCTTCGGGAATCTCGGAAACGGTCACGGTGTCGATGTGGCTCATGGTCGTCCTCTCCGCATAGATCAGGTCTGCCACCAGCGTATCGCCAGCGGCCGGGCGCACCCACCAGCAAGCGGCAGGTTACGCTTCTGGAGAGCGCAAAGGAGACCCATGGCAGCACGCCCCGCGATTCCGACCCCTCGGCCCCGCCGCCGCGGGACATGTCCTCCCCCAGCCGCTACGAGTGCGCAGACCGCCACCATGCCCAACCCCGGGCACAAAGACTGGGCATGTCCCCCCGGGCGGGGAACCGAGAGCTGCCGCCGCACCCGGGGGCTGCACGTCCTTGGCTGAAATCCACGACTTGTCAGCGGTCGCACTCCGCGACGCGCTGCGCACCGGTGAGCTCTCCGCACGCCAGGCTGCGGCGCACTTCCTGGACCGCATTGCGACCGAGAACCGGCACCTGGGCGCCTTCATCACGGTCACCGGCGAGCAGGCCCTCAGGGAGGCCGACGCCGCGGACAGCCGCCACGCCCGCGCAACCGCCCACCCAGCCCGCGCCGGCGGCACCGAAGGCGGCGACCTTCCCTTGCTGCACGGCATGCCGGTCGCCTTCAAGGACCTGACCGACATCGCCGGCGTGGTCACCACCCACGGCAGCGCCGCCCTCGAGCACAAGCCCGCCCCGGCCGACGGCGCCCTCGCCGCCGCGCTGAGGAGCGCCGGCGTCGTTTCGCTGGGCAAGACGCAGGTCCCGGAATTCGGACTCACTGCCTACAGCGAGAACCGGATCGCCCCGCCAGCCCGCAATCCATACGCGCTGAGCCGAAGCTCCGGGGGCTCGTCGGGCGGCAGCGCTGCCGCCGTCGCCGCCCGGCTGCTTCCCTTTGCTCCGGGGTCCGACGGCGGCGGTTCCATCCGCATTCCCGCCGCGGCCTGCGGCCTGGTGGGTCTCAAGCCGGGCCGCGGCCTGGTCCCAGCCGGGGAAAGCACCGGCGACTCCGCCGGGCTGGTGGTTGCCGGCCCGCTGGCCCGTTCGGCCGCGGACGCCGCACTGCTGCTCGACGCGCTGGTCCCGCCTCCGCCGTCCGGACACCTTCCCGCCAAGCAGGGCGGCTACCTGCGGGTGGCCGCCCAGGACCCGCCCACGCTGCGGATCGGCGTCAGCCTGGACAGCCCGTGGCAGTCGGCCTTCCCGTTCAGGCCGGAGGCCGCCGCCCTCGACGCCCTCGACGCGGGCATCAGGCTGCTGGAGGCGGCCGGACACGAGACCGGCGAGGCCGCCATCCGCTACGACAACCGCTACCCCGGCGCGTTCACCACGGCCTGGACCGCCGGCGTCGGCAGTGCCCGCATCGCCCCGCAGCGCGAGGCCCTCCTGACGCCGCTGACCCGGACCTTCCGGCGGCGCGCCCAGCAACGCAGCGCCGCAAAGCTGAACGAATCCCTGGAGTTCCTGCGGCAGTTCCGGCGGGACACGCTGGCCCAGTACGCGGCCTGGGACCTGATCCTGAGCCCCACCCTGGCACAGACGCCGCGACCGGTGGGCTGGTTCACCGGCGCCGTCCACGGGGATGGCTATTGGCCCGCCGCCGAGTGGTCAGCAGACGCCGACGACGATTACCGCAAGCAGTGCGAGTTCGCCCCGTGGTCCTCCCTGGTGAACGTCTGCGGGCTGCCCGCGATCAGCATTCCGGTGCATTGGACCGGCGGGTCACCGGGTGCCGGCTTGCCGATGGGCATCCAACTCGTAGGCCCGATGGGTTCCGAGGCGCTGCTGCTCCAAGTGGCCACGCAGCTCGGATTCTAGGCGACCTGCCGCAGGGATTTCCCGGGCCGGCCCCGGCTGGGGTTTACTGGTGCCAACGCGGTACACGACAGGAGACGGATCAATGAAGATCACCGGTGCAGTGCTCGAGGAGATCGGCCGGCCCCGCCCCTTTGCGGAGTCAAGGCCGATCAGCATCACCGAGCTGGAACTCTCCGGCCCCGGCCCGACGGAAATCCTCGTCCGCCTTGAGGCCGCCGGCATCTGCCACTCGGACCTCAGCGTCGTGGACGGGAACCGGGTGCGTCCGGTGCCGATGCTGCTGGGCCACGAAGCCGCCGGACGGGTCGCGGAGGTCGGCGCCGACGTCACCGACCTGAAGCCCGGCCAGCGGGTGGTCATGTCTTTCCTGCCGCGCTGCGAGCAATGCGCCAACTGCGCCGCCGGCGGGCGGCTCCCTTGCACCGCGGGCTCGAAGAGCAACGGCGAGGGCACCCTGTTGCACGGTTCGATGCACCTGAGGCGCGGTGCCGAAAACATCTACCACCACCTCGGCGTCTCGGGTTTCGCCAGCCACGCCGTCGTGGACCGGGCCTCCGCGGTGCCGGTCGACGACGACATCCCGGCGGATATCGCGGCGGTCCTCGGCTGCGCGGTGCTTACCGGCGGCGGAGCGGTATTGAATGCCGCGAAACCCCGGCCCGAGGACAGCATCATGATCGTCGGGCTTGGCGGCGTCGGCATGGCCGCCCTGATTACCGCAGTCTCCCAAGGCATCTCCCGGATCGTGGCCGTCGACACCCTGGCCGAGAAGCTGGAACACGCCCGCCGGCTCGGCGCCCACGAGACATACACCCCGCAGCAGTTGGCGGAACAAGGCATCAAAGCCAAGTTCGTCGTCGAATGCGCCGGCAGCGCCCGCGCCTTCGAAGCCGCTTTCGCCGCCACCGACGTCGGCGGCACGACGATCACGGCCGGACTGCCCTCTCCCGACTCCCGCGCCCAGCTCTCCCCGCTGACCATCACGGCGGAGGCG
>NZ_JBFRFD010000440.1:0-3134 GCF_052114645.1 Arthrobacter sp. 2YAF22_2 | reverse complement strand
GGGGCCCAGCCCTGCCCGCGCCGCTAGTCTGTTTACGAGTCGTAGGAGGCCGAGAGTGATCGTGCAGTTGCGAATAAGTGTTCCGGCCGAGCTCTCGCGCGCGGTCTTGGAATGCTGTTCCGGCGAGTCCGGTGTGGCCGAGGTCGCGTTGCACCCCGGTGCCTCGGTCGTCCCGCCGGGCGACGTCATCCTGGTGTTCATGGCACGGGAGTCCGTCGACGCGCTGATCGAGAAACTGCACGCCCTGAACGTCCAGGAAGCCGGATCCATCGCGGTCACGACCCCGGAGCTGCTGCTCTCCGACCGGGCGGACCGGGCGGTCGCTGCGGCCCCCGGCGAGGGCGCGGACGCCATGATCTGGGATGAGGTATCGCGCCAGACCGGGGAAGATTCAAAGCTCACGTGGAGCTACGTGGTGTTTCTGGTCCTGGCCACTCAGCTCGCCGCGATCGGGATTGTCACCGACTCCCCCATCGCGATCGTCGGGGCCATGGCAGTGGGCCCGGAATTCGGGCCGCTCGCCGCCCTCGCCGTGGCCTTGGTGCGGCGCCAGTGGCGGCTGGGACGCGGCGCCGCCGTCGCCCTCGGCGTGGGGTTTCCGGTCGCCATGCTGGCGGCTGCCCTCACGGCGTGGCTTTCCGTCCCGCTCGGCCTCTTTCCCCCCGATGCCCTGGACCGCGGCTCGGCGGTGGAGTTCATCTACCATCCGGGGCCGTACTCACTGATCGTGGCACTCCTGGCCGGTGTTGCCGGCATGCTCTCGGTGATCAGCCGCCGGTCCACTGCTTTGGTGGGCGTCTTCATCTCGGTGACCACTGTGCCGGCCGCCGGTTTCGTCGCGGTGGCGCTGGTGCTGGGCGAGTATCAGAAGGCGGCGGGCTCGGCCGCCCAGCTGTTCATCAACCTCGCCGGGCTGGTGGTCGCGGCGGTGGCCGTGCTCCTCTTCTACCGGGTTGTGAACCGGCGGCAATCCCGCGGCGCCCGCTCCCGCCAAGGACGGAGCAACGCTACTCCCAGCCGGTAGCGGCGAGCAGCCTGTCCTTGACCATCGGGGCCATGCTCGCCGAATAGGTGCGGCTGAGGTGGTTGTTGTCCAGGTACACGAAGGTATTGCCCACGACGCCGGGGCAATCGTCCTCACGGCAGATGAGGTCGGTCATATCGAGAGTGAGAACGTTCGGCGCCCTGTTGGCCAGGCTGTCGAGAGGGTTAGTCGCGGCGAAGAGTCCACTCTTGGCCGGCAGGCACGCCTTATCGTCCTTCCCCTTCGTCACGACACAATCAGCCATGTCGAAGCCGAACCGCGGGTTATCACGCAGCAGGACCACCTGGATGCCGAGTCCGGTCCAGGTGTCGAGGCTGGATTGGAGCCCCTGAATGAGTTTCTCGTCGGTCGACGATGGTGATGCTGCGGTACCCACCACCACAATCGCATTCGGCGGATTGCGCTTTACCTCCGCGGTAATGGCGGCGTTGAACTTATCACAGTCACCGTTGCCCATCTGCTCAGTGGTATCGGGCTTGCAACCGCCCTTAAGCATGGCGTACAGCTTCCACCCTTTCTCATCGCTCACCGGTTCAAGGGCCGGGAGCCACTGTTCGGCGTGCGAATCGCCGAGGACGAGGACTTTCTTGCCCGAATCCCCGGCCTGGGTGTTTTCCTTGCACACTCCGCGGAGGGTGGCGTCCTGAGGCTCCAGTGCACCACTGCACGGCTGCGGCAGGGTGGCCCAATCCTTGCCCAGGTTCTCCGGCGCGGGCAGAAGCGCCGCGTCTGCGTCGGCCTGCTCGTTGAAGCCCGGAAGCATCGCGCGGGCGCCGGGATTGTTCCGCGCGGCCTTTGCCAGAATGCCCTGATTCTCGAAGTACAACGCCAGCTGGAGACCCACCAGGGGGACGGCCGCTACCGTGAAGGCTGCCACGATGGCAACCGCTGCCCGGCGCCGGCGACGCTCCGGCCACTGCCACTGCCGCCACGGGCGCTCCACGAACCGGGTGGTCAGGTAGGCCAGCACGATGGCGGCCGCAATGATGGCCGAGCCCGTGAGTGGACCGGCGTGGCCGCGCTGTTGAACGGCGAGAACGATGACCAGGATCGGCCAGTGCCAGAGGTACATCGCGTAGGACATGTCCCCCAGGCGGACCAGCGGCCGGGAACTGAGGATCCGGTCCACACCGAACCGGCTGCCGGTCTGACCGGCGACGATCACGCAGGCCGCGGCCAGGGTGGGCCACAGCGCGACACTGCCGGGGAATGAAGCCTGGACATCCAACAGGAAACCGCAGCTCAACATGGCGGCGATACCCAGCCAGCCGAGCCGCACCCGCCACACCGCCGGAAGCCGGAGCAGGGGGAGGGCCAGCGCAACGAGTGAGCCGAGCGCAAATTCCCACAGCCGGGCCGGGGTGTCGAAATAGGCCTCGGTCTGGCTGGCCGCGGTGAACGCGATGGAGTACACCAGGGAGACGACGAAGACCAGGCCGAAAACGTAGGCCAGCAGCGCCCGGTAGTTCAGGCGGAAGCGCTTGGCCACGAGCCCGGCACCCACCAAAATCACCGGCCACAGAATGAAAACCTGCCCCTGGACGGACAGCGACCAGAAGTGCTGGAAGGGGCTGGCCGAGGAGTGGTCCGAGGCGTAGTAATCGGTGGCCTGGGCCTGGAGCAGCCAGTTCTCGAAGTACGCCAGGGAGGCCCACGCCTGGCCGACAATGTCCAGCCACCGGGTTCGGGGCAGGAACAGGATGGTTGCCGCCAGCGTGGTGACCACCACGACGACGGCGGCAGGGATGAGGCGGCGGAAGAGGTGCAACCAATTCTTGACCAGCCCCGTCGGCCGCCCATCCTCATACCGCCCCACGAACTGCAGGGTCATCAGGAAGGCAGAGACCAGAAGGAAGACATCCACACCTCCGGAGACCCGGCCGAACCAGATGTGGTACGTCATCACCATGAGGACGGCCAGCGACCGCAGCCCTTGGATCTCGGGCCGGTACCCGGGCGTCCGGCCCGGACGCGGCGGCAAGCCCCTCGGGGCCGTCTCTTGAAGCCCAGCCTGCTGCGTCATCAAATATCCTCACCACGGACGGTTCCGAGGACCGGTCCGAAACCTAAATGTTATACCTTACGGAGG
>NZ_JBFRFD010000439.1:0-3147 GCF_052114645.1 Arthrobacter sp. 2YAF22_2 | reverse complement strand
GGCATGATCACGCGTCCGCTGGTTCCGTTGTAGCTCCAGCCAGCCCCGAAAGCGCCAGAGGACAAAGTCGGCGTCGAGACGAAGACCACCAGAGCCGTGTAGGAACCCGGTACCCAACCGAGTTCATTCGTGATGGTGTTCATCATGTCGGAGTAGCTCTGCCGCGAGGAAGCGCTGCGGCTGTTGAACGTTTCCGTGCTTGCCACGCTCATGGACAGTCTGTTGTTGGACATGGTCCGCCAGTAATTGCTCGTCGTCTGGACTGCATCTATGGCGCTGCCCATGGGAATGGTCGCCTTGACATCGGTTAGCTGGACGGTTACCAGGCGGACTTTGATGTCGCCGGTGCGCGCCACTGAGTAGGCCTCTGTGCTCAGGCTGGGCTTCGTCGCGCCCTTGTTTCCTTCGGCCGGCGGAGTTTCAAAAGTGTGGGCCGAAGTGGGCACACCACCGAGGTCTTCCGCTGCTGGCTGCGTCGGCGGCACCTGTCCGGTCGGCGATGCAGCGGCAGTAGCCGCAGGCGCCGCTGGGGACGGCGTCGGCGTCGAGGCTTGCGTCATGTGCCGCGCACCGGACAGAGGCGCTGTGCTGGCTTGAGCAGCCGGGGCCGCGTTAATCGACGCCGCTGAAAGGAGCAGGGCAGAGACTACGACTGCCAACATCCGTTTGAGGTTCATTGGTTCCTTCATAGAACGCGGCGCCTTGAGTTGTGCTGCCGACCGGGAAATGTATGTAACTTCGGGGCTTCTAAACGGCCGATTGGCCCCAAAGGGCTGAACCTGCGCGTGACTTACACCTACGCGGCGTGTACTGCGCTAAATCTGCGCGACTCCTGCGCTGAACAGGGGATTTGGTGGCCGGTTGTGGTGTCTGTTGTTTCGGGGGTTAGTTGAGGTAGGCGCCGCGGGTGGGGGTCCATGTGATTTTTCCGTTTTGGTAGGTCTGGGTGCAGTTGTCGGCTGCGGGGGTGCAGGTTTGTGGTCCGGTGGGGTAGCCGAGGCGTCCGGTTTCGTAGCCGTTGGTGGCCCAGAGGGTGCGGATGGGGCCGTTGGGGCTGAGTTGGGCGCCGGTGGTGGGGGACCAGATGATGGCGCCGCCTTGGTAGTTCTGGTAGCAGCCGCCGTTGGTGAGTCCGCAGGTGACGGGGCTGGTGGGGTAGGCGAGGGTTCCGGTTTCGTAGCGGTTGGCGGCCCAGGCGGTGCGGATGGGGCCGTTGGGGCTGAGTTGGGCGCCTATGGCGGGGGACCAGATGATGGCGCCGCCTTGGAAGTTTTGGTAGCAGCCGCCGTTGACGAGTCCGCAGGTTTCGGGGCCGGTGGGGTAGGCCAGTGTGCCGTTTTCGGCGCCGCTGGCGCGGTAAAGGGCGCGGATCCCGCCTGGGCTGCTGACCTGGGCGCCGGTGGCGGCGGCCCAGAGGATTTCGCCTTTCTGGTAGGCCTGGTAGCAGCCGGCGTCGCGGAGGCCGCAGATTACGGAGCTGGTGGGGTAGCCGAGGGGGCCGTTCTCGTAGCCGGAGGAGGCCCATGCGGTGCGGAAGTTGCCGTAAAGGCTTAGTTGCGCGCCGGAGGCCGGGGACCAAATGATGGCACCGTTTTGGTAGAGCTGGTAGCAGCCGCCATCGCGCAGGCCGCAGGTCACGGAGCCGGTGGGGTAGCCGAGCGGGCCGGATTCGAAGCCCGATTTGGCCCAGGCATCGCGGATGGGGCCGTTGGGGCTGATCTGGGCGCCGGTGGCGGGGGAGAGGATGATTGCGCCGGTTTCGAAGCCTTGGTAGCAGCCGCCGTCTTTGAGTCCGCAGAGCTTGCCGCTGGTGGGGTAGCCGAGGGTGCTGTTTTCTGCTCCGGCCTGGCGGTAGGCGGTGCGGATGGGTCCTTCCTCGGAGAGTTGGGCGCCGGTGGCGGGGCTCCAGAGGATTTCTCCGTGCTGGAAGGTCTGGTAGCAGCCGCCGTTGCGGATGCCGCAGAGTTCGGGGCTGGTGGGGTAGGCTAGGGCGCTGTTTTCTGCGCCGGCCTGCCGGTAGACGGTGCGGATCGCGCCCGGGGTGGAGGGCTGGGCCCCGGATGCGGTGGAGTAGAGGATTTCACCGCGTTGGTAGGCCTGGTAGCAGCCGTTGTCGCGGATGCCGCAGATCAGGGCGCTGGTGGGGTAGCCAAGGGCTCCGGATTCGAAGCCGGTGCGGGACCAGGCGTCCCGGACCGGTCCGTACAAGCTGGGCTGCGCGCCCGTGTTCGAGGACCAGATCACGGCACCGTTCTGGAACAGCTGATAACAGCCCCCATCCCGCAACCCGCACGTGATTTCCGACGTCTTAGACCCCAACGCCGCCGTCGCAGAGGCCGTTGCGGCGATCGCATTAAGGGCGGTCGGGGGTATTCCCGCGTTTGCGAATGCGGTCAAGTCCGCAGTGCTCCCGTTCCAGACGTTCTGGTCTCCGGCAAATTGCCCGGAATCGGCGTACTGCCAGATGCTGTAAGTTGGCCAGCTGGCTGGTATGGGTCCGGCGTCGTTCGAGGCTGAACTCGGGTAGGAAGCTAGCCACAGCGGGTTGTCGCCAAAGCCGAGAGGGTTTCCGACGCAATCGTTCCACCAGTAGTTGCCCGTATAAATGACAGGCAACCGTCCCGTTAGGGCCTGCATGGTGTTGCTAAAGTCCCGCGCCCAGGCCGCAAGCGCACCCGGCGACATGTCGTAGCAACTGTTCCCCTGGTAGAACCCGTTGATGGTTTTGCCTGCATACGGATTGCCTTCGAAGTCCAACACCGGCGGCATGGTGTATCCGTCGGCGGACCATCCTCCGCCGCTTGCCACGAAGATCCGTGCCTGGTCTGCGCCTGATGATGCCGCCGGATTTGCGTAGTGGTAGGCACCGCGGATCAGGCCTGCATCCCGGGCCCCCGCATACTGGGCGCCGAATATCGGATTCGCGTAGTAGTTCCCCTCGGTCGCTTTGATGTAGGCGAATCGTGCCCCCAAGATCCGCTGCTGCTGCCAGTTAACACCCGGCTGATGTTCGCTGACATCCATGCCCAGAACGCCGAACGTGGGAGCCCACGTGCTTTGTGTTGTCAGCGTTTTGCCGTTTGTCGTCGCGATCGCCAGGCCTTGTCCCATTTCCGCCCCGCCCCCAGCCGTGGCCGACGCCATTGC
>NZ_JBFRFD010000438.1:0-3151 GCF_052114645.1 Arthrobacter sp. 2YAF22_2 | reverse complement strand
GCCAGGAACCTCGTCAAGACCTTCGGCCGCGTCGTCGGCCTCGATGGCGTCAGCCTGGACCTCTACCCGGGTGAAGTGCTGGCCGTTATCGGCGACAACGGTGCCGGCAAGTCCACGCTGATCAAGTGCCTTACCGGCGCCGAAATACCGGACACGGGAGAACTTTACGTATCGGGGAAGCAGGTGCACTTCAAGCGACCGCAGGACGCCCGGGTCCACGGCATCGAAACGGTCTACCAGAACCTGGCCGTTTCCCCGGCACTCGATGTTGCCTCGAACCTGTTCCTCGGCCGTGAAGAGCGACTCCCCGGCCCCTTGGGGAGCCTGTTCCGGATGCTTGACACCAGAGGCATGCGCCGGAAGGCAAAGGAAGAGCTGACCCGCTTGGGAATCTCCACCCTCCAGGACGTCACAGTGCCGGTCGAAAACCTCTCCGGCGGACAGCGCCAGGCCGTCGCCGTGGCACGCGCCGCAGCGTTCGGTTCAAAGGTGGTAGTGCTGGATGAGCCGACGGCGGCACTCGGGGTTCGGGAATCGAACCAGGTCCTGCAACTGGTCCGGGACCTCCGGGACCGCGGGCTGCCGGTCATCCTGATCAGTCACAACATGCCCCATGTGTTTGACGTCGCGGACCGCATCCACATCCAGCGCCTCGGCAAGTGCGCCGCCACCATCACGCCGCAATCACACACCATGACCGACGCTGTTGCGATCATGACCGGTGCAGCCACCGCCTGAACAGCTGCCGCCTGCCACTAATCAGTCCGCGGACCCGGTTGATCGGTCCGCGGACTGACGTGGCTCGGACAGTCCCCGCCATCAGCTTCCACGAGAGACAGACTATGGATTACCTCAAGACAGCCCGCCACGACGCTCACCAGATACTCGACGTCATGGTGGTAGGCGAAGCGCTGATTGACGTGGTCACCACGTCACACGACAAAGTAGAACACCCGGGCGGCTCTCCGGCCAATGTCGCCTATGGACTCGGGCGCCTCGGCGTAGCCACCGGCCTGCTCACCGCCATCGCCCAGGACGCGCGGGGGACCATCATCGAAAACCATCTCCACAGCGCGGGCGTCATACTCCTGCCCGGATCAAAATCCCTCACCCGGACGGCATCGGCAACCGCAACCCTTGAACCCGACGGCTCCGCAAAGTACGACTTCGACATCACCTGGGACCTTGCCCCGAGAGCCCCCGCCTACTTCCCAAAAATACTGCACACCGGATCCATCGCCACCTTCCTTAATCCCGGCGCCGCCGCCGTGAAATCCCTGCTCGAACAGGCCCACAAACACTGCATGATCACCTATGACCCGAATATCAGGCCAGCCCTGCTCGGCAGCCACTTGGAAGCCAAAGCCACGTTCGAAGAACTCATACCTTTAACCGACGTCGTCAAACTCAGCGACGAAGACGCCCAGTGGCTTTACCCCCAAAAGAGCCTGGACGAGGCCGCAGCCCACATCCTCGGTTTGGGCGCCGGACTTGCCGTCATCACCAAGGGAGCAGAAGGCTCACAATTCACCACCCCCGCCGCTAACATCAGGATTCCTGCCGTGAAATCCAACGTCGCCGACACCATCGGCGCCGGGGACTCCTTCATGTCCGCCCTGATCCTGGGCTTTCTCACCCGAGGAACCGAAGGCTTCGCCCCGGCTGTCCTGGAGCAGCTCGGACACACCGCAACTGCAGCCGCGGCCATTACCGTACAGCGCCCGGGAGCGAACCCCCCGACCCTGGAAGAACTCAACACGGCAATAGGCGCCCACTCCGTTGCCCGATACGCGGTCTCCTGAAACACATCATTAATGGCGTCGATGAAGATCGCCGCGTAGACCTCGTCCAGCGGCCGGTTCTGCCAGGCCGCCATCTCCTCCAACACCCTGTCGGTGATCCGCGAGACCGTCTCCTTCGACACGGACGCACCATAGATCTCGGCGARGTGCGCGCTGACTTCCCCGGTGGTCAGGCCCTTGGCATAGAGCGAGAGGACCATCTCATCAACCCCCGTCAGGCGGCGCTGGCGCTTCTTGACGATGACCGGCTCGAACGTGCTGGCCCGGTCCCGCGGCACGTCCACCTCCACGGGGCCGGTCGTCTCCGTCAGCACCGTTTTCGGGCGGACCCCGTTGCGGGAGTTCGCGGTCTGCTTCCCGGCCGCGCGGCACAGCCTCAAGTGTTGCGGCCATATCGGGCTCCTTCCCGCCAGGCTTACCGCTTGGCGTGTCGAGCCGGATAAACCGTTAATTCCACAGTCCCGATCGGCACTGGAAACGGCTCGGCAGGTCCCTCGACCCGGACGACTTCACCGACGCCCAGGCAATAGCCGCAATCGAACGGATCACCCGCGGCAACTTCCGGCTCCTCGAACGACTCTTCCCCCAGATCACCCGTGTACTGAAGATCAACCAACTCGAAACCATCACCGACGACGTCATCGAAGCGGCCGCCAGCACCCTCGTCATTGGCAACTGACGACAAAGAGCGCCACCAGAACACCGCCAAAGAGCTCCGAAGTCCACACGCCATGTGGGTCCACAACACATAATTCAGTCGACGAGCACCGGCTGCTTGGCACTATCCGCAGATTCCACGACCGGCAAAACCTTCCCGTTCCGGTGGTGAAGCCAGTTCGCCACCGCCAGAAGTGCCACGAGGCCGAAGGTGCTCAGGAGCTGGGGACGGGAATCCTCGCCGATGAAGCCCACCGTGAAGATCGCCGCGAGGATCACCAGACCAAACACCGTGAGCCAGGGGAAGCCGGGCATCCGCAGGGGAAGTGCCGTTCCCTCGCGGTCGGCCCGGAGGCGCAGCGCGAGCTGGGCGAGGAGCGCGGACGTCCACACCAGCAGGCACGTCGAGCCCACAATGTTGAGCAGCACGGGAAGGACCTTCTCCGGGAAAGCCAACTCCAGCACAACCGTGACCACGCCGAAAGCGACGCTGGCCAGGACTGCGACAACCGGAACCCGGGCCTTGGACACGGAAGCCAGCAGGCGCGGAGCCTCACCGCGCTCCGCGAGGGAGTACGCCATCCGGGAGGCGCCGTAGAGGTTGGCGTTGAGCGCGGAAAGCAGTGCCGCCACAGCCACCAGGGTGATGGCGGTGGCCGCGCCGGGCATGCCGGCGGCGTCCAGCACGGCGG
>NZ_JBFRFD010000437.1:0-3177 GCF_052114645.1 Arthrobacter sp. 2YAF22_2 | reverse complement strand
GTGGCACGAAGCACTACATCCAGTGGTCGACGGCACAGCAAAGCACAGCACGGCGTAGAAAGGGCGGGCACCGGTCGGTGCCCGCCCTTTCCCCACGCTTTTCCTCGAGCAACTCGCCGGGGCCGGCTACTCCGGCCGGCTGCAGAGGATCTGCTCCACGCCCATCCGGGCCTCGGCGAAGCTGCGCAGCGCGCCGACCAGGTACAGCCGCCAGACCCTGGCGATCTCGCGACCCATCATCGCGACGGCGGCGTCGTGGTTTTCCTCGAACCGGGCATACCAGGCCTCAAGGGTCCGGACGTAGTGCCGGCGCATCGCCTCGACGCCCTCGACTTCGAGCCCGGCGCCCTCGAGGAACCCCAGGGTCTCCCCCACCGGGCGCATGTGCATGTCCGGGGCGATGAAGGACTCGATAAACGGTCCGCCGCCGGGGTGTTTGCCGCGCCGGGACATCTGCTGGACCAGCACCCGGCCGTCGGGGACCACGTTGTTGAACAGGGCGGCGGCGTACACCGGGTAGTTCCGCTGCCCCACGTGCTCGCCCATCTCAAGGGAGGCGACGGCGTCGAACGGTCCGTCGGGGATCTCGCGGTAGTCCTGCACCCGGATCTCCACCTGCCCCTCGAGGCCCCGTTCCTTGATCCGGGCGTCGATGAACGCCTTCTGCTCCACGGACAAGGTGACGCCGACGACGTCGACCCCGTAGTACTGCGCCGCGTGCAGGCTCAGCGAGCCCCAGCCGCAGCCTACGTCGAGCAGCCGCATTCCGGGCTTCAGCCCGAGCTTGCGGCAGACCAGGTCCAGCTTGTCCCGCTGCGCGTCCTCAAGGCTGTACCCCTCGGGCGAGCTGCCGTTCTCCATCCGGTCTGTCCAGTAGCCGCTGGAGTAGGCCATCTGCGGGTCGAGGATCAGCGCATAGAAGTCGTTGCTGAGGTCATAGTGGTGGCTGATGGCGGCACGGTCGCGGATCAGGCTGTGCAGCCTCCCCTTCACCCGGGCCTGGCTGGCGGGCGGCTCCGGCGGGGCGCCCAGGGCGCCGGCGGCCTTGGCGATCCGTGCCGCGCCGGCGAGCACGGCGGGGGTGGGGCGGACGCCGGACAGGCCGCGGTCCCTGACCACCTTCCACAGGTGCTCGAGCGCGGAGTTGAGGTCGCCGTCGACGTCCAGCTCACCGGTGACGTAGGCCTGGGCGGCGCCCAGCTCTCCGGGCGCCCAGAGCAGCCGGCGGATGGCGTCGGGCGAGTTCAGCCGCACTACGGGCGCGCCGGACGGGCCTGCCTCGCTGCCGTCCCACACGATCAGCCGGACCGGGAGTTCCCCGCCGACCACCGGACGCAAGACCTCCTCGATGGTCCCCGCCAGCGGCGCCGTCACGGGGCCATCCGTTTGCTGCCGGCAGTCTTGGCGGCAACGGTCTTGGCGGCAACCTTGTCCAGCACGATCTGCTGTACGTTCAGGTAGCCGGTCTCGAAGCCGGCGCGGGAATAGCACAGGTAGAACAGCCACATCCGCTGGAAGATCGCATCGAAGCCGAGGCCGCGGACGTCCTCGCCGCGGTCCATGAAGCGCTCGGACCAGAGCCGCAGGGTCTGGGCGTAGTGCTCGCCCATCGCCAGGCGTTCCCGGACCCGGAGTCCGGTCTGCTTCTCCGTGACCTCCTCGATGGCGCGGACCGACGGGATGACGCCGCCGGGGAAGATGTACTTGTGCACCCAGGTGTAGCTGGTCCGGGTCGCGATCAGCCGGTCGTGGCCGATCGTGATGGCCTGGATGGCCACCTTCCCGCCGGGGGCCAGCACCCGCTCGATGGTCTGGAAGTAGGTGGCCCAGTACTCGTAGCCGACCGCCTCGATCATTTCGACCGAGACGACGGCGTCGTACTCGCCTTCCACGGCCCGGTAGTCCTTGAGTTCGATCGTGATGGCGTCGGCATAGCCTGCCTCGGCTACGCGCTGGCGGGCAAGTTCCTGCTGTTCGCTGGAGAGCGTCACGGAGTAGACGCTGGCACCGCGGGCCGCGGCCCGGAGGGCCAGTTCGCCCCAGCCGGTGCCGATTTCCAGCACCCGGGTGCCCGCCTTGACGCCGGCTTTGTCCAGCAGCCGGTCGATCTTTGCCTGCTGCGCGGCGGCCAGGCCGTCCCACGCCACGTTCCGCAGCTCCTCGCCGCTCTCCGGGAAGAGCGCGCTGGAGTAGGTCATGGTGCTGTCCAGGAAGGTCGCGAACAGCTCGTTGGAGAGGTCGTAGTGCCGCGAGATGTTGGACCGGRTGTTTTGCTCGGTGTTGCGTTCGGTCCGCGGCGTGCGGGGCAGGTAGAGGCCGCGCAGCTTCTGCAGCGGCTCGGGCACCAGCGATCCCGCCCGGGCGGCGAAGACCTCCATCACCGCGGTGAGGTCGTCCGCGTCCCAGTCCCCCGCCATGTAAGACTCGCCCAGGCCGATCAGGCCGCCGTCGCCCAGCCGGGCGGCGAAGGCCTCCGGGCGGTGCATCGTCATGACCGGGACGGAGCCGTCATGTCCCGRGGCATGGCCCGGCGCCGCCTTGCCCAGGACGGTGCCGTCGGGGTAGCGCACCTCCAGCGGAAGCCGGCGTACGGCGGCCCGGAAGATGGCGTCCGCGGCCCGGCCCGCGAGCTTGGCTTTCAGGCCGGACGGCACGACGGCGACACTGGGCCAGATCGCGGCGTCGATGACGGCGGGTGCCTGCGGCACCGTATACGGCACGGCCGGAATGGTCTGAACCGGGTTCTTATCCGCAGGATTCTGCTGCCCGGCATGGGATCCGGTCGCTTCGGTCATGGTCACTGGACTGCCTCCTGTGAAGAGTGGTGTGGTCTTTTGATGATGGGCAACCGACGTGCCCAAAGCTTGATTCCCTGCCAGCGGATCTGCGCTGCTACCCGCAACGGCGCCAGCGGGACGGCGAGCGCCGCGGCCAGAATGTGCGGCGCCGTGGCCTCGCGCCGGACCCCATCCACCGTGGCGACGAAGGGCTTGTGCCCCTCGCGCTCCAGGACGATGGAGACTGCGAGCCGTTCCTCGGGTTCGGGCAGCTTCATCCGGTACTGGCCGTCGACGTCGTTGAACGGCGAGACGTAAAACGCCTTGGGCACGGTGGCCCGGCCGGCGTCGTCTGTCTCCAGCAGGTAGCAGTGCCGCTCCCCGTAGGTGTTGTGGACCT
>NZ_JBFRFD010000436.1:0-3201 GCF_052114645.1 Arthrobacter sp. 2YAF22_2 | reverse complement strand
GAACGCGGCCGCGAGCTCGCTGCGGGAGCGGATTCCCATTTTCCGGTAGAGCCGGGTGAGGTGGTACTGTACGGTCTTCTCCGCCAGGAACAGCGCCCGGGCCGCCTCCTTGTTGGTGGCGCCGCCCGCGACCAGTTCGGCCACCGCCCGTTCCTGCGCTGTGAGCTGGAGGTGGTGGTCGCCGACGGCGGTGAGCACCGGGTCGGCAGGGTCCGGAACGTGCCCGACGTCGAGCCCCGTTGCCTTGAGCTCCCGGTCGCACCGTTCCACATAGGTGGCCGCCCCCAGGGAGTCGTAGAGGTCGCGGGCCGCGCGCAGGACGGTCGACGCCAGCCGCCGCTTGCCCGCCCGGCGCATGCTCTGGCCGAACGCAAAACTAACCCGTGCGCGCAGATACGGCCGGTTGAGCCCCCTAAGGTGGCCCAGGGACGCCTCAAAATGTTCCCTGGCGGTGTCCGGGTCTCCCTGCGCGGCCACGAGCCGGCCCCGCGCCCACGCCATCCGCGCCAAATCCGAGGGTATCTCGCGTTCGCGCGGCACACGCTCGAACGCGGTGAGGAACGAGTCGGCCGCGTCGAGCTGGTCGGTCATGACCAGGGCGTTGACGTAGGTATCCTGCCAGGGCCAGAAGGAGACCCTGTCCTCGGTCCACGGGTCCAGCTCAGTCAACGGCTGCAGGACAGCCAAGGCGCCTTCGTAGTCCGCCCTGGCCTCGTGGAAGCGGGCGCGGGCGAGACTCGCCGGCACCTGCATGGCGCGGTAGGTTCCGGGCTGCACTGCGGCCTGCGAAACGTAGTACCGGGCCCGCTCCCAGTCTCCCCGCATGGACCAGAGCTCCGCCGCAGTCCAGTAAAGCAGCGGGCGGAYCAGCGGCATCCGGGAGGTCTCAAGGCGCACGGATGCGCGCGCCACGGTATCGGCAGCGGCATCCCAGTTGCCCAGTACCAGGTGGGTGCGCGCCAGCCAGGCCTCGGCCCAGAGGGAAATCCGCATTGAGCCGCCACGGTACTCCGTTGGAGCCGCGGACTCGAAGTTCACCAGCGCCGTCTCAACGTTATCAAGTCGCAGCGCCAGCCAGCCGGCGCCCATTTGGACCCGCTGTTTCTGTGCGTTTTCGGCAGCGTGCTCGAAGGCCCGGTGATAGGAAACCTCAGCCTCCGAGAGACGGCCCTGCGCATACAAGCCCAAACCGTAGATCGCCTCCGACTCAATGTGGGCGGGAGTTCCGGGCTGCGTAAGTTCCATGGCCCGTTCGGCCCAGGTGGTAATCAACGGGCCGTCCCAGGATGCTACCCCGTGCAGGACGAAGCGCTGCGCCACCTGGGCGGCGGCGGACGGATCACGCTGCGGGTTGGAGGTCCGCCAAGCCACCTCCAACTGCGTCTGGGCACTGTCGCTTTGTCCGGACGCGGTCGAAAGGTAGCCCAGCACGGAGGATCTAAGCGGCGACGGCGGCAGGGCGTCCACTGCGGCGATCCATATCTGGGCCTGGGCAATGTTGCCGGAACCCACCAGCGCATCCACGGCCCTCAGCAGCCGGTCGTTTCGGGAACGGATGTCCCGGGAAAGCCTGGACGCAGAGAACAAAGCTGTTGAGGCCTCTTGCCACGCCCCTACCAGGGCCTGGCGCCGGGCGAATTCCTCCAACTCAAGGGCCAGTGCCTCATCTGCACCGGGTGTGGCAGAGACACGGTGGCCCAATCGCTCACCTTCGGGCTGCACGGCCTCGGCGGCCAGCCGATGAAGCGCAATGCGCCGGCTGGGGATGATCTGTTCGTAGATGGCCTCGGCGGTACCCGGTTCGAAGAACACAACGGCCGAACGGGCCTGGTCAACAGTCAGCCCCAATAGCCCGGCTTGATGTCCCTCGTCGAGTGCTGCCATGACGGACTCCCCCTGGCTGACCTCGGCGACCTCTGCCAGGCTTGCAGTGCGCCCCAGCACCGACGCAGCCTCCGCGACAGCAACCAGCCCCGGGGACGCTGCGCCCAGGACACTGCGCACCCTGGCGCGGATACGGGAGGTCGGAGGTAGGGAGGGAAACCACGTCTGCCAGGTTTCTGCCGGCAACTCATGGAGCAGCTCCACGATCGGTTGGGCGAGCCCTCCGGTGTGCCGGACCAGCCCATGGGCCGACGTCGCACTGAGATCGATGCCGAGCATCCTCCGCGCGAGATCCTGAACCTGCTGCGGGGTGAGCGGAGCCAGCGGGATACGGGTCATCTGGTGGCCTGTGAGGAATTCCAGAGTCCCGGCAGGGACGCGCAAAGCGTCATCGGGGTTAAGCGTGAGCACGAACAGAATCCTTTTACCGTGCAGCCGGCGCATGACGAACGTCAGGATGCGCAGGCTTTCCACGTCAAGTTTGTGGACGTCATCGACGGCGACAACTACGCTGCCATGGGCCTGCAGCCCTTCCAGATGGGTGCTGAGGGTGGACGCGAAATTAAGCGCCTGGTCTGCGGTGAGATCCGCCACGGGACCCGCCGGCAAGGCCGCCCCGGCGGCGTAATCCTTTACCGAGCGCGGCGGCACCGTGAGCATGAGCTGGGAGTAGCCCGCGAGGGGAAACTGTGCCTCCCATTCATCGCCCATTGCGGACAGCACGCGGACACCACGGGCGCCGGTGCGGCAGTGCTCAAGAAAGAGCTCCAGCACGGCGGTCTTCCCCGAGCCGGACGGGCCGGTGATCACCACTGCGCCAACCGTCCCCTTGCGGACCGTGCGGAGAATTTCCAGGAGCTCCGCAAAAACCCCTGAACGGCCAACAAGCGGCAAATCCTCCGCCATTTCACCGTGTATGGAGGCCGCCGTCATGGCCGCAACTCTACCGGAGCCGGCTGGCCGGACCTGGCGGCGGGCATCGATCACAACGGCCTCAGCCCAGGTCTCCGCCGGCGACCGGAAGGATGCTGCCTGTGAGGTAGGACGCCTCGTCTGATCCGAGAAATACGATGGGAGCGGCCTGTTCGTCCAATGTCCCGTAGCGCTTCAGGAAGGACGAATCCACACTCTGGTCAACGATCACCTGGTACCAGGCTTTTTCCGTGGCGGATTCGGCCTCGGGGCCCCGCTTGACCTTGCGGGGTGGCGCCTCCGTGCCGCCGGGGGCTGTCGCCACCACGCGGATACCGCGTCCGCCCACTTCCATCGCCAATGACTGGGTCAGTGCGTTGACACCACCCTTGGCCGCCGCATACG
>NZ_JBFRFD010000435.1:0-3209 GCF_052114645.1 Arthrobacter sp. 2YAF22_2 | reverse complement strand
CCCCGAGTACTACCGTTGGACCCAGTGGCTGTTCAAGCGCTTCTACGAGCGCGGCTTGGCCTACCGCAAGAATTCCCCGGTCAACTGGTGCCCCAAGGACCAGACCGTGCTGGCCAACGAACAGGTGGTCAACGGTGCCTGTGAGCGGTGCGGCACCGCCGTGACGAAGAAGTCCTTGAACCAGTGGTACTTCAAGATCACCGACTACGCCGACCGGCTGCTGGACGACATGGACGAGCTGCGCGGCCACTGGCCCGAGCGGGTCCTGGCCATGCAGAAGAACTGGATCGGCCGCTCCGAGGGCGCCCACGTCAACTTCGCGATCGAGGCCGACGGCGGGAAGCCCGCCCAGGACGTCACTGTGTTCACCACTCGCCCGGACACCCTCTACGGTGCAACCTTCTTCGTGGTCGCCGCGGACGCGCCGCTCGCCGTCGAACTGGTCACCGACGAACACGCCACGGCCCTTGAGGCCTACCGCGAGCAGGTCAAGGCGCTCTCGGAAATCGAGCGTCAGGCCACCGAACGCGAAAAGACCGGCGTCTTCACCGGCCGCTACGCGATCAACCCGCTCAACGGCGAAAAGCTGCCGGTCTGGGCGGCCGACTACGTGCTGGCCGATTACGGCACCGGCGCCATCATGGCCGTCCCGGCCCATGACCAGCGCGACCTGGACTTCGCCAAAACCTTCGGCCTGCCCGTGCGGGCAGTCCTGGACACGGGTGAGGAAGACCCGGCCGTCACCGGCACTGCGACCGCCGGCGAGGGAACGCTGATCAATTCCGGCGCTCTGGACGGACTGCCCAAGGCCGAGGCCATCCCGGCGGCCATCGAGATCCTGGAGCGGCAGGGCACCGGCGAGAAGTTCGTCAACTTCCGCCTGCGTGACTGGCTGCTGAGCCGCCAGCGTTTCTGGGGCACACCCATCCCGATCATCCACTGCCCGGACTGCGGCGAGGTCCCGGTCCCGGACGACCAGTTGCCCGTCACCTTGCCGGAGAACCTGCGCGGCGAGGACCTGTCCCCGAAGGGCACCTCCCCGCTGGCGGCTGCCGAAGCCTGGGTCAACGTCGAATGCCCCGCCTGCCACGGCCCGGCCAAGCGCGACACCGACACCATGGACACCTTCGTGGACTCGTCCTGGTACTTCCTGCGGTTCGTCTCGCCGGAGTACACCGACGGGCCGTTCGACCCGGCCAAGATCAACGACTGGATGCCCGTAGGCCAGTACGTCGGCGGGGTGGAGCACGCCATCCTGCACCTGCTGTACGCCCGCTTCTTCACCAAGGTCATCCATGACCTGGGCCTGATCGAAGCGGACGAACCGTTCCGCGCGCTGCTGAACCAGGGACAGGTGCTCAACGGCGGCAAGGCCATGAGCAAGTCCCTCGGCAACGGCGTGGACCTGGGCCAGCAGCTGGACAGGTTCGGCGTCGACGCCGTGCGCCTCACCATGATCTTCGCCTCTCCGCCGGAGGACGACGTCGACTGGGCGGACGTGTCGCCGTCGGGCTCCGCGAAATTCCTGGCCCGGGCCTGGCGGCTCGGCCAGGACGTCACCAGTGAACCGGGCGTCGACTTCGCCGGCGGTGACCGTGCGTTGCGCACGGTCACCCACCGCACCATCGCCGACGCCGAGGCGCTGCTGGACCACAACAAGTTCAACGTGGTGGTGGCAAAACTGATGGAACTGGTCAACGCGACCCGCAARACTATTGACAGAATTACAGGCGCGGACAACGGTGCCGGCGGCGCGGACCCGGCCGTCCGCGAGGCGGTGGAGGCCGTCGCAGTCATCCTGAGCCTGTTCGCCCCCTACACCGCGGAGGACCTGTGGAACGTGCTGGGGCACCCGGCGTCGGTGGCCAACGCGGGCTGGCCCACGCACGATGAGTCCCTGCTGGTGCAGGACACAGTCACCGCCGTCGTGCAGGTACAGGGCAAGGTGCGCGACCGGCTCGAGGTCTCCCCGGGCATTTCCGAGGACGAGCTGCGCGAACTGGCGCTGGCTTCCGACAACGTCCAGCGCGCGCTGGATGGGCGCGGAATCCGCACCGTGATTGTGCGGGCGCCTAAACTGGTCAACATCGTGCCGGCCTAGCCGGACAGGCCATTCGTCACCGGCCGCCGGCGTCAGCCGGCGGCCGGAACTCTTTCCAGGAGGTGCTTCGTGCCCGACCGTGAGCCCCCCGGCTGGCCGTGGCTGCGCGAGCGCCTCGCCAGGCTGCGCCAGGCCACCAGGCCAGGCGCGGCCCCCGAAGTGTTGCCCGCAGTGGCGCCGCGGACGGCCGTGGTCACAGACTCCGCGGCAGCGCTGCCGGCGGAGTGGGTGCGCGACTTCGCCGCGGACGGCCGCTTGACGGTGGTCCCGATGCCCGTCATGGTGGGCTCCGAGATCTACGGCGAGGGCGAGGACGACATCGCCGAGACTATCGCCGTGGCGCTGGCCAGCGGCGTGCCGGTCCGGACCTCCCGGCCCTCACCCGGCCAGTTCGAACAGGCGTACCTGGCCGCGGCGGCACGCGGCTTCGAGGCAGTGGTCTCGATCCATATCTCCGGCGACCTCTCCGGCACCCCCGAGTCCGCGCGGCTCGCCGCCGCCAGGGTGGGGATTCCGGTGGAGATCCTGGATTCCCGCACCGTTGGGATGGCGCAGGGGATGGGCGTGCAGAGCGCCGTCGTTGCGGCCGCCGACGGCCGGAGCGCGCAGGAAGTCAGTGCGTTCGCCCGGGAGCGGCTGGACCGCACCAGAGTGTACTTCTACGTGCCGAGCCTGGAACAGCTCCGCCGCGGCGGACGGATCGGTGCGGCCGCCTCGCTCTGGGGCACCATGTTCTCGATCAAACCGATCCTGGCGGTCGACGGCGGCAAGGTCGTGCCGCTGGAAAAGGTCCGGTCGGCGGCCCGCGCCATCGCCAGGCTTGAGGAGGTAGCCGCCGCCGATGCGCTGTCCCGACCTAAGGGGGRGGCGAGGATCGCTGTGCACCACTTCGGCAACCCGGCCGAGGCGGAGCAGCTGGCGGAGCGGCTGGGAGCCTTGCTGCCGGAATGTCCTCCGGCGCAGATCAGTTCTCTGCCCGCCGTGCTGGCCGCCCACGCCGGACTCGGGGTGCTGGCCGTGATCGTGGGGGAGAGCAGCACCCCGCTGCCCGTTGCCGGCGGCGGCGCCTCGGCTTCCGCGGGCCCTGCGCCACTGTCCACATAGCCCT
>NZ_JBFRFD010000434.1:0-3216 GCF_052114645.1 Arthrobacter sp. 2YAF22_2 | reverse complement strand
GGCCCGGGCCTCGCCGGGGCGCTCATGGTGGGGGTTTGCGCGGCCAAGGCGCTCGCCGTCGCTACCGGCAAGCCGCTGTACGCGATCAACCATCTGGTGGCGCACGTCGGCGTCGGCCTGCTCGAGCCGGACTCAGGCGCCGCGGGCGCCTTCGCCGAGAACATCCCCTCGGGAGACGCTGCCCCGGCGAACGCGTTGCCTGAGAACCTGGGCGCGCTCCTGGTCTCCGGCGGCCACACGGAAATCCTTCGGATCCGCAGCATCACGGACGACGTCGAGCTGCTCGGCTCGACCATCGACGACGCCGCCGGCGAGGCGTACGACAAGGTGGCGCGGCTGCTGGGGCTCGGCTACCCGGGCGGCCCGGCGATCGACAAGCTCGCTCGCACCGGCAACGCGAAGGCGATCCGCTTCCCGCGCGGGCTCACCCAGCCGAAGTACATGGGTACGGCCGAGGAACCCGGCCCGCACCGTTACGACTGGTCCTTCAGCGGGCTCAAGACCGCCGTCGCCCGGTGCGTGGAACAGTTCGAGGCCCGCGGCGAACCGGTGCCGGTGGCGGACATTGCGGCGGCCTTCCAGGAGGCCGTGGTGGACGTGATCACCGCCAAAGCGGTGCTCGCCTGCCGCGAAAACGGCATCACCGAGCTGATGCTGGGCGGGGGAGTGGCTGCGAACTCGCGGCTGCGCCAGCTGACAGAGCAGCGCTGCAGCGCTGCGGGCATCCGGCTGAGCGTGCCGCCGCTGGCGCTGTGCACGGACAACGGTGCCAYGGTGGCTGCCCTCGGTGCGCAGCTGGTGATGGCCGGAATCTCGCCCAGCGGAATCGGTTTCGCGCCGGACTCCTCGATGCCGGTCACCTCCGTAACCGCATAGCGGGAAGGGGCAGGAACTAGGCTTCGGGCCCCTTGCGCATCTGGTCGACCAGGTCCAGGACGACGGCGCGCAGGTCACCGCCGTGCTGTGCCGCCACGCGCCGCTGCCGCTGGTACCCGGCACCGCGCTCGACGATCTTCAGGACGTCGGCCAGCTCGGCGCTGCAGCCCAGTTTCGCCGCAACAGGTTCCAGCCGCGCGACCGTCTCACGGATGTGGTCCGTGACAAGCTGCTCGTTGCCCTCGGCATCGAGGATGATGATGGCGTCCAGGCCGTAGCGGGCGGCACGCCACTTGTTTTCCTGGACGTGCCAGGGCGGCATGGTGGGGATGGTGCCGCCGTTGTCCAGGGTGCTGGAGAACTCGTCCACGAGGCACTGCGTCAGGGCTGCGATGGCTCCGACCTCCTCGAGCGTGGCCAGCCCGTCGCAGATGCGCATCTCGATGGTGCCGAAATGCGGGACGGGCCGGATGTCCCACCGGATTTCGGAGAGCGAATCGATCACCCCGGTGGTGAACATGTCCTGGGTGTACGACTCGAAGTCTTCCCAACTGGAGAACTGGAAGGGCAGGCCCGCCGTCGGCAGTTGTTGGAACATCAGCGCGCGCTGGGAGGCGTAGCCGGTGTCCTCGCCGCCCCAGAAGGGGCTGGAAGCAGACAGCGCCTGGAAGTGCGGGAAGTAGTTGACCAGGCCATCAAGGACGGGGAGGACCTTGTCCCGGCTGTCCAGGCCGACATGGACGTGGACCCCATAGATGACCATCTGGCGGCCCCACCACTGGGTGCGGTCGATCAGCTTGGCGTAACGGGCCTTGTCGGTGACGGGCTGCAGCTGCGGGGGGCTGAAGGGGTGGCTGCCGGCGCAGAAGACCTCGACGCCCATCGGGTCGGTGACCTCGCGCAGCGCGGCAAGGGAGCTGCTCAAGTCCGCCTTGGCTTCCGCCACCGTGGTGCAGATGCCGGTGACAAGTTCCACCGTGTTGAGCAACAGCTCCTGTTTGATGTGCGGGTGTTCGTCGTCCTCGTTTAGCTCGGGGTGCCGACGGGCCACGCCGCGGAGTACCTCGCCGGCCACCGAGGCCAGCTCGCCGGTTTCGGCGTCGACGAGCGCGAGTTCCCATTCCACACCAAGAGTTGATTGCCTGGATGAAGCGAAATCAATCTTCATGTGGTCCCTTCGCTGCGTTGGTGTCGGCTATAGCTGCCGCCACTCCTGGTCAGCAATTTTGACTGCCGGGCCGGCCTGCTGTGGCACGCCGGCGGCGTTTCCAAGTGTAGTGCAGGGGTAGCATCGAGCTGGTGGCCAAGTTACAGCTGATGCGTGAGAGTTTTCACAGAAGAAGCCTGTTGCCGGCAGCGCTGGCGGTCCTGACCGCACTGGCGGTGGGAATCGCGGGCTGCTCCGCCCCGGGGGCTCCGGGGGCTCCGGGGCCCGGCCCGGACCCGGAACGCAGCTCCGCGGCTGGACCGCAAGCGGACGACGCCCCGGCCGGCAGGCCGCTGGGCTGGGGTCCGGACCAGCGCGACTCCGATGCTGCCGCCAAGGCGGTAGCCGGGATGAGCCTCGAGCAGAAGGCCGGCCAGGTGTTGCTGCCGTTCTTTACCGGGCTCGACGCCGAGGCCCACGCCGGGACGGTTGAACGCCTGCACCTGGCGGGTTCCATCGTGATGGGCGACAACGTCCCTGCCACCCCGGACGGGCAGGTGGACACCGCCGCTATGCGCACCGCGGTCGAGCGCCTGCAGCGTGCCGCCCAAGCCGACGGCCGCAGCTGGCCCGGGCTGGTCGGCGTGGACCAGGAGGGCGGGGTGGTTTCCCGGCTGCGCGCCCCGCTGACCGAATGGCCGGCCCCGATGAGCTACGGTGCCGCCGGCAGTGAGCCGCTGGCGGCCGACGCCGGCCGAGCCATGTCCGCGGAGCTGGCCGCTCTCGGCTTCAACGTCGACTTTGCTCCCACCGCGGACGTCACGATGGGCCCCGCCGACCCCACCATCGGCTCGCGCTCCATCTCCGGCAACGCGGACACCGCGGCGGAGGTCGGCACCGCTTTCTCCGAAGGCATGCTTGCCTCGGGCGTCCTCCCGGCCGCCAAGCACTTTCCCGGCCACGGCTCCGTGACCGTCAATTCGCACGAGGGGCTGCCGGTCCAGGACGCCAGCCTGGAAGAGCTGCGGGCGAAGGACCTGAAACCCTTCCAGGCGGCCATCGACGCCGGCCTGCCGATGGTGATGACGGGGCACATTGCCGTGCCCGCCCTGCAGCCCGGCGTCCCGGCCTCCGTCGCCAAGCCGGCCTATGCGGAGTTGCGGCGGATGGGCTTCAAGGGGGTCGCCGTGACC
>NZ_JBFRFD010000433.1:0-3247 GCF_052114645.1 Arthrobacter sp. 2YAF22_2 | reverse complement strand
GCCAGGGCGCGGCCGGCGCTAGCCGCAGGCCGTGACGCGGTAGAGGTGCACCTTTCCCTCGGTCTTGACCGCCTCAACACCGGGCACAGAGACTTTGCCCAGGTCCCGGAGACCGATGAAGGGCTCGTCGCCGGGAACCACCTCGAAATCTCCAAAATCCAATGCCCAGTACGCCTTGAGTTTTTTTACAATTGGGCAGACCTTGTCGTTGTAGGCAGCTTCGTCCCAGTGGTCGAGGAGGTACTGCTCGTCTGGTGTCCTGTTCCCGAAGATGTGCGGAGCCAGGGTCCGTCGGTCGGAGATTGCGTACACAAGAGACCCACCGGTTCGCGGGTTCGCGACCACGAGGTCCGTTGCCGGCACAATTTCCGGCACGGCATGAAGCAACGCGGTCTCGTCCGTGGTCAGGAGGTATGAGTTGGACGTGGTCTCAAAAATGGTGTTCAGCCGTTGCTGGACATTTGACAGCGTGCCGCCCTGGGCGGCTGCTCCCAGCGCGAGAACAAGGCCCACGGACGCGGCGACGCCGGTCACTGCGGGAAGTCGGGCTGCCAGGGGACGCACCACGGGTGCCAGCTTGCCCGGGTCGGTGCGGCCGTTGAGCACGAGATAGTCGCAGAGCGCCCGGACCCGCCACGTCAGCCATTGGGCGCCCATGACGGCCACCGGCAGCGTCACTACGGGAAGCAGGGCCGCGAGCCGGAAGCTGTCGTTGTACCAGACGCCCGTCCAGAAGGTGCGGAAGTCACCGAGCGTCCACGACGAAACGATGACGTAGAGGGCGCCTCCCACGGCATACATCCCGAGCACCCACCAGTACTGCCCGAGCCGGCGGGCGATGACATAGGTGCCGATGATTGTCAGGCCAAGCATGACCCACGCTGCCGTGGTTCCCATCGGAGCGCTCGCGAGAATCTCCCCGAGCGCCCGGGCGTTGGATTGAAACGGCGTCCACGGCGCTGCCGCCAGGCTGGGCCGGATGAAGATCCAGACAACAAGGCCAAAAACGACGTAGACCACGGTCGCCGCAGTCCAGAGCAGCAGGGCACGGCCTGTTTCCTTGCCACGGCGGTAACTCCGCCACGAGAGGATCAACCGCGCTAGAACCGGCGGCGTGCTGAATCCGATGAGAGCCACCAGTGCGCTGGGGTGCGCGAGTACGAGGCCGGGACCGACGAGGGCCAGCGCGAGCAGCGGCGCCCAAAACGAGGACGGGCGGCAGCGGGCCAGACCCAAGACTTCAATCACAAGGCCCAAGGCGACCGGGAGCAATGCGATGGCTGCATGGTTCGGGTACAGCACGCCGAAGGCGACCATGAGGTAGGGGAAGGAGCTGAATCCTGCGGACAGGACTCCGGCACAAAGAATGGCGATAGCCTGATTACCGACGATCCGGGTTACGAGGAAGATGCACGATAGAGGCCAGATGATGGCGCCGATGACAATGGTGCCTACATTTACGACTTCCATGACCGAGGAGCCGCCGAACATGAAAACCAGCGCCATGAGATCGTGCATTGCTGCGGGGTAGAAGCCCGTAGAGGCGTCCGTCAGGTTGCCCAAGGTCAGGGAAGACCCGTCCTGCGTATTCGCAATGTAGCGGATGGCGTTTAGATGGTAGACGTTGTCAAAAGTCTGAGAGAGGCTGTCAGGATGGCCAAATCCTTTGACATAACGGTATGTAACGATGATGGCGGGGATTGAGACCGAGGCAGCAACGAGCAACGGCCACAGTCGCTGGCGCGACGCGGCCAGCGGTATGGCTCCGTTGGCTCCCAGGACACCGCGATCTCGGTCCGGCAGGTGGCTGGACCTACGGCGAAGCCATACCATCCGTCCAACGAAGCTCAGCACAGCAACGGCGGCGCCGGCTCCCAGATAGGTGGCCGGATTGAACGGGACGTTGACTCTCCCGAGCGCGATCCCGAGCACCGAGGCCAAGGAAAAGGATACTGGAGCGGCGAGGCAAATCAGGTTAAGCCGGCGAACTCCGCCAGCGGCCAAGATCGCGAGACCCGGAACAAAAAAAATCAGAATCGTTCCCGCGAGCGTTGGGCCGGTTTGCCACCACGTCATGAATAAGTTCTCCTCAGAATGCCAATCGAACGCTTCAAGTATGCCTTGTTTCGAGTTTGTATCCCGGTCCAGAGCCCCGTCGACGCGGGTGTTCCCTGCAACTGTGGGGCAGTCGGCTGTTGATATAGTGAAGCATCATGGGCAACTCAACGACTTCCGGCGTTCTGATTATCATGCCAGCTTGGAACGAGGCTGAGGCGATCGGAGACACCATCCGCGAGGTCCTGCGCACCGTGCATCACGACGTTCTGGTTGTCGATGATGGTTCGAAGGACAACACGGCGCGTGTAGCGCACGAGGCCGGGGCGACTGTCGTTAAGCTGCCGTTCAACCTCGGCGTTGGCGGCGCCAYGCGCACCGGGTTCAAGTACGCCATCCGCCACGGCTACAAGGCGGCAATCCAAGTGGACTCGGACGGGCAGCACGATCCCCTCGACATCGACCGGGTTCTGGCGGGCCTGGAAGTTGCCGATATCTCCATCGGCGCACGCTTCGCCGGTCGCGGCACCTACGATGCGAAGGGTCCCCGGCGTTGGGCGATGTCCGTACTCGCCAAGGTAATCTCCCGGGTGGCCCGTACTGAGTTGACCGATGTGACCTCCGGCTTCCGTGCCGCTAATGAACGCGCCTTGCGCCAGTACATCGACCATTTTCCCGCCGAATACCTCGGTGATACCATCGACTCTCTGGTTGTCGCGATCAAGTCAGGGTGCCGGGTAACGCAGGTACCGGTCGAAATGAAGGTCCGTCAAGCAGGCACCCCGAGCACCGGCCCGCTGAAGTCGGCCGTATATCTTGCTCGCTCCGGGCTTGTCCTGTGCTTCGCCCTCGCGCGGCGTAAGACGCCGACTCCCGATTCCGTTCATACACCCGAATTGGGTTCCATCGCAGGCGAAGGCAGTATCTAAACATGAGCGTTGCGTCTGCACTGATTATCGCCATCGTCATGGTCCTGGTCGTTCTTCAAATGTTGCGGCAGGGCAAGCTCCGGGAAAAATATACGGTCCTCTGGCTCGTCGTCGGCGGCCTAACCATCGTCCTGGGTGTCTTCCCGCAGCTGCTGGACTGGGCGGCCTCCCTAGTTGGCATACATGTGCCAGCAAATCTGCTCTTCGCCCTCGCCATCGTCTTGCTGGTGGGTGTCAGCTTGCATGTCTCTCGGGAATTGACC
>NZ_JBFRFD010000432.1:0-3248 GCF_052114645.1 Arthrobacter sp. 2YAF22_2 | reverse complement strand
CCGCCRACGGCGATGGCGGCCGCCGCGGCGACGCCGATCAGCCAGTTGCGCATGCCCTGCGGCCGGCTCTGCTGCGCCGGGCTAGACGACCAGCGAGAGCAGCATCACGAAGGCGAAGCCGACCACGGAGATCAGTGTCTCCATTACCGACCATGTCTTGAACGTTTGTCCGACGGTCAGGCCGAACAGCTCCTTGACCAGCCAGAAGCCGGCGTCGTTCACGTGCGAGAGGAAGAGTGACCCTGCGCCGATCGCCAGGGCCAGCAGGGCTGCGTGGGTCGGAGAGAGCGAGCTGGCCAGCGGCGCGACGATGCCGGCCGCGGTCACGGTGGCCACGGTGGCGGAGCCGGTCGCCAGGCGCAGCGCCACGGCCACCAGGAAGCCGAGGACCAGCACGGACATGTTGGCACCCTCGGCCCATTTCTTGACCGCGTCGCCGACGCCGGCGCCGATCAGGGTCTGTTTGAAGCCGCCGCCGGCGCCCACGATCAGCAGGATCGCGGCGATCGGGCCGAGGCTGGCACCGATCTTGGTGGTGATCTTGTTCCCGGTGAAGCCCACGGCGTAGCCGAAGGTGAAGATCGCCAGGAGCACGGCCAGGGTCATCGCCACGAGCGGCTGGCCGACGAAGTCGAAGAAGACCCGGATCCACGGCGCGGTTGCGGCAGCCGGCCAAACGATGTCCACGACGGCCTTGAGCAGCATCAGTACCACCGGGAAGATGATGGTCAGCAGCGTCACCAGGAAACTGGGCTGGCGTTTGACGCCTTCCAGGTCGGCGCCGTGCTCGGTGTCGATGCCGCCCGCGACGGCGGGGGCACCCACCGGGACCCACCGGGCGGCCAGCCTGGAAAAGAGCGGCCCGCAGATGATGACGGTGGGGATGGCGACCAGGAGCCCGAGTGCGAGGGTGGTGCCGAGCTCGGCCTTGACGGCGCTGATCGCGATCAGGGGGCCGGGGTGCGGCGGCACCAGGCCGTGCAGCACGGACAGTCCGGCCAGGGCGGGGATGGCGATGCGCATCAGCGGCATCTTGGAGCGCTGGGTAACCAGGACGATCACCGGGAGCAGCAGCACCAGGCCGATCTCGAAGAACATCGGCAGCCCGATGATCACCGCGACCAGTGTGATGGACCAGACCACCCGGTTGCCGCCCGCCTTGGCGAGCAACGTGTCCACCACCCGGTTGGCCCCGCCGGAGTCCGCCAGCAGCTTGCCCAGCATGGCGCCGAGGGCAATCAGCAGGCCGACCTCCTTCAGGACGCCGCCGACGCCGTCCTCGAAGTTGCTGATGATCTTGGCCAGTTCCACGCCGGAGGCCAGGCCGACGAAGGCTGAGCCGAGCACGAGGGCGAGGAAGGGGTGGAGCTTGAACTTGGCGATCAGCACCACGATCAGTGCGATGCCGAGGGCGGCGACCACCAGGAGTTGGGTGTCATGGCCGGTCCAGGCCTCGACGGCAGCCGGAAGCTGCAATGGTACGAGAGATTTCAAGGGGTTGTTCCTAGCTGGAATATGGGGTGGTGACCGGTGCGCGGTTAGCGGCCGGCCGCGTCGTCGGCGTCGAGTTGGAGCCGGTCGATGATTTCCTGGGCCTCGTCGGCAGGGGTAGCGCCGACGCACAGGGTGATGGAGTTTTCGTCCTCGGTGGGGGCTTCGAGGGCGTCGAACTGGGAATCCAGCAAGGCCGGAGGCATGAAGTGTCCGTGCCGGGAGGCCAGTCGGTCCGAGATCCGGTCCTTGCTGCCTTCGAGGAAGACAAAAACTACTCCCTCCCCGCGCAGCACGTCGCGGTAGCGCTTTTTCAGGGCGGAGCAGGTCACGACGCCGGGCGTTCCGGCAGCGGTGTGCTCCCGGATCCAGCCGGCGATGCTCTCCAGCCAGGGCCAGCGGTCTTCGTCCGTCAGCGGCTGCCCGGCATGCATCTTGGCGACGTTGGCCGCAGGATGCAGGTCATCGCCTTCCGCCAGGTCCCAGCCGAGCCGTCCGGCCAGCAGGCCGGCGACGGTGGATTTGCCCGAGCCTGAAACGCCCATGATGACCAGAACAGGGTGCTGCGCAGTCTTCGCCATTAAAGTCTGCCTTCCATCAATAAATATGATTTAAACAGAGCAAGCATATGGCAGAGGTCACCCGCGGGCAAACGCTAGAAGCCGGCGATGGTCCCCTGGCCGTTCACGGTAACGACGTGGAACGCTTCGGCGCTGCGGCCGGGGGCGAGTCCACCGCGTTGCGCGGTGTCCAGCAGGAGCCCGCGGACGGTGCGATCCATGGCCGCGACGTCGGGGTGCTGGCTGACGTGAATGTGGATGGCCGCCAGCTTGTCATCGACATGCGCGGTGATGTCGACAAAGTGGTTTTCCCGGTCCTCCGGACCCGCAAAGAGCCAGAGCCAGGGCAGCTTGTAGGCTTCCAGTCCTGCGGCGGCCAGCTCCGGATAGGCGAACGGGTTTTCCAGCGCCGGGTAGACCGCCCTGGTCACTGCCTCCCCCACCGCCAGGTGGTCCGGGTGGCTCTTCTGGATCCGGTCCCAGTTGCGTTCCGGGTGCATGGCTAGCACGACGTCGGGGCGGATCTGGCGGATCAGCCGCACCACTTCGCGGATGACCTCGTGCGAGGCCTCAAGGTAGCCGTCGCGCTGGTGCAGGTAGTGGATGTCGCTGACCCCGACGAGCGCGGCGGCGCGCTGCTGCTCCTCGATCCGCAGCCGGACGATTTCGTCGCGCTGTTCCGGGTCGAAGCCACCGGCGTCGCCGTCGGTCATGATGCAGTAGCTGACCTGGATTCCGGCGGCGGTCCACGCGGCGATGGTGCCGGCGGCGCCGAAATCGATGTCGTCCGGGTGCGCGGCGAAACAAAGCACCCGCTCGATCCGGGTTTGCTCCGGATCCAGCGGGCCGTGTGCCGCGGGGGCGTTGGTGCTCAATGGTCAGCCTTTGCGTTTCTTGATTTCTTCGGTGGCCTGCGGCAGGACCTCGAAGAGGTCGCCGATGATACCGAAGTCGGCGATCTCGAAGACGGGCGACTCGGCATCCTTGTTCACGGCCACGATCACCTTGGCGGTCTGCATGCCGGCCTTCTGCTGGATGGCTCCGGAGATGCCTGCGGAAATGTAGAGCTGCGGGGAGACGGTCTTGCCGGTCTGGCCGATCTGCGCGTCGTGGCCGATCCAGCCGGCGTCCGTGGCGGCGCGGGAGGCACCGATGGCGGCGCCGAGGGCGTCTGCGAGGTCCTCGACGGGCGCGAAG
>NZ_JBFRFD010000431.1:0-3251 GCF_052114645.1 Arthrobacter sp. 2YAF22_2 | reverse complement strand
CGCCCTGGCGGCGCGGTAGAATACTCTCGTACATCCGACGTCGCCGCTGAAACGGCATGGTTGCACCGGGTGGCGGCCGACGCCCAAATCCGACTTAGAGAACCCCGGGGGTCAATTCCGTGCGCGGAGCGAGCGTTTCCTACATATTTCCGATCTACAACGAGACCGGGAATATCCCGCTGCTCTATCAGCGAGTCTGCGAGGCTACCGCAGACTTGCCGTACGACATCGAACTCCTGTTTGTAAATGATGGCAGCGCTGACGCATCGCTGGCGCTCCTGCTGGATCTCCAGGAACATGACGACCGTGTAACAGTAATCGATTTCGCCCGCAACTACGGACACCAGTTGGCGGTCACCGCTGGCCTCGACGCCGCTACGGGGGACGCCGTGATCGTGATGGACAGCGACTTGCAGGATCCTCCCGCCGTCAGCCGCGAATTGCTCGAGCGGTGGGAAGACGGCTACGACGTCGTCTACGCCCAGCGCCGCACGCGGCAAGACACCGCTTTCAAGAAAGCGACGGCAGCGATCTTCTACAAGGTCCTGCAAAAGGTCTCAGAGATCGACATCCCACCGAACACCGGCGACTTCAGGTTGCTCGATCGACGCGTCGTAGAAGAAATCAAGAAGTTCCGCGAACACGACCGATTCATCCGGGGCATGGTCAGCTACATTGGCTTCAAACAGACCGCGGTCCAATTCGATCGCGACGAACGCTTCGCAGGAGTCACTGGCTACCCGCTGCGCAAGATGCTTAAGCTCGCTGCCGACGGCATTCTCGGTTTCTCGACCTTTCCGCTGACGGTCATCTCCCGCATGGGCTTCGCAGCCGCCGGGCTGAGCCTCTTGGGCGTAATCTACGCCCTTTACATGAAGCTCTTTGTCCCCGAAGCCGTCATCGAAGGCTGGACCTTTATTGTCATTGCGGTGTTGTTCATGGGCGGCCTGCAACTCATCATGCTCGGGATCCTTGGCGGCTACGTCGGCCGCATCTACAAGCAGGTCCAAAATAGGCCGCTCTACGGTGTCAGGAATGTCTATGCCAGCCACAAGGTATCCCGCGGAACCAAAAATTGAACACGACCGCTACGACCACGGCCGTGCCGCTTGCGAGACGGCTCGCGCAGCACAAATTGGCGAAGTTCATCGTTGTTGGCGTCGCGAACAACTTGGTCGGCTATGGGGCTTTTGTCGTCCTGTCACTGCTCGGGGTTGCCGCGATACCGGCAATGACTGTGTCCTACGTGACCGGGATGGTCATCAGTTTTATAGGAAACAGGAAATGGACTTTCGGCCACCAGGGCAGCATTTTCCCGACGCTGGTAAAGTTCGCCGTCGCGAATCTGCTGGGCTATGGGGTTAATTTTGCGTTGCTCTGGCTCTTCGTCAGCCGACTCGGACTCCCGCAGATACCAGTGCAGTTCTTCGCGACCGGTTGTGTCGCCCTATGCACTTTCCTGATGATGCGTTTGTGGGTATTCCGCGCCGACGGGGGTGACTCCGTTGAGTAGCCCTGGTCGTCGTTACTCGTCGTCCCTTGGGCTCCGCGGCCTGCTCCGGCCGGCGATCGCTGCTGCTCTAGGTGCTGCAGCCTGGCTCATCGCGCCAGAGGTGATACCTAATGGGGCGTTTCGTCTGCTCGCAGTCGCCGCTGTCGTGGTCTTGGTCGCCGATTTCCGCTATCTTCGCTGGTTTTGGTCACGGGTCTTTATACGGCCGGCCCCCCGCGGACTGCCGCAACCGTGGCTGCTGCGAACGGTTCAGCTGATGTTTTGCGGCCTCATAGCCTGGTTCCTCTTGGGCAGCATGATAAGCCCAGTCATCCTCATGTGGGGCTTCCCGCTGGGCCCAGTGTCTCTGGCATCGTTTGTCATCCTGTTTGTCCTGCCGTCGTTGTACAAGTTGTGCACTCGTGCCGGGGTGTGGTTCGACGGGCTGAACAAGTGGTACCAAACCGCTGGCGTCGTTCTGGTTCTTGGCTGTTTCTTCACCGTCGAGTTCCTTATCGGCTCAGCTGTTCGGGTCATTCCCGACTGGGACGCTGGCACGATCTTCGGTAATGCGGCAGGTCTGGCAACCGGTTCAACGCAGACGATCGACCCGGACTACTACTCGATGTACCCGAACAACATCATGCTTACCCTTGTGCTGGCGGGGTACCTCTCGGTTCTCCACCAGTTTGGGGTCACGGATCTTTACCTCGCCGCGATCGCTCTGAATGCGGTTGTCATGACCGCGGCGGTACTACTCGTAGTCGTCGTCGCGCGGAAGATCGCAGGCATCGGAATGGCAATATTTGCTCTGCTCCCCTGCGCTGTTTATATCGCCCTGAGCCCGTGGATCGCCGTCCCCTACTCGGACACCCTAGGCATGATCTTTCCCATTCTCCTTCTTTACCTGTTCCAGCTCGGCCAAGAGACAAGTAAGCGACTTCTGAGGTACGGTCTCTGGTTCGCGATGGGTCTGGTGGCCGCCATTGGCTTCTACGTCAAGCCAACGATTGTTCTGGTACTCATCGCGGCCGCCGTAGCTGTGGTGTTCGCGCGCCGCGCACCATTGCGGAACTGGCGACTCCTGGGAGGATCCGCGATATGCCTGATCTTAACTTTCGGAGCTTTCGCGGCCGGAAGTGCCGCTATCAAGGCCTCAGTCGCCGCCAGTCACGCGGTGAGTTTCGATCTGAACAACAATGACAGGGAGTTTCCGGTCACCCACTTCCTGAAAATGGGCTCGGCCGGACTCGGCGGTTTCAACGGCCCTGACGTGACTGAGACCAAGTCGATCGCTTCTGCCCAAGACCGATTCCAAAATGGCATCGACGTCTACGTGGACCGCGTATCCACGATGGGGCCGTGGGGCTACCTGGACTTCTTGAACGTCAAAGGAAAGGCGATCCTGGGCGACGGCACCTTCTTCAACTGGGGTGAGGGCATGGCACGGAAGCCTGTCGAACTCGTGGCAGACGATTCCGTCAGCCGAGCCTTGCAGGACTACTTCTATTACGATGGTCCCCACTTCGCCTTCACTCGGGCGTTCTGGCAGTCGTTCTGGTTCGTCACGCTGCTGCTTGTCGCTGCCCCGTTGCTCTTGCGCGGCCGTTCYATGCTACAGCCAGCGGCAATCGTCATGCGCCTCTCGCTTCTTGCCCTGGTGATGTTCCTGCTCCTTTTCGAAGGACGCTCCAGGTACCTGTACATGTACCTACCGTTCTTCCTACTCCTCGCGTCCCTGACGGTTGCAACGCTGGCC
>NZ_JBFRFD010000430.1:0-3279 GCF_052114645.1 Arthrobacter sp. 2YAF22_2 | reverse complement strand
GCCATGGACCGCGTCCGCCTCTGCACAGTGGGTGAATATTTGTTCCGTGAAGATTATCGCGGTTTCGGCGCCGGGCGCTCCACGGCCGCTGGCGCCGAACCGACACCCAGTGGACGGAAAATGATCGGCACGGGCCGCCGGGCGTGGTGAGTTGACTCACGTTTAAATCAGACGTTATCCTCGAGGCAACCGGGGGCCACCCCGCCACCACCTCCAGAAGGACAGCGCGATGACGACTGCAAGCGAATGCATTGAGATCCGCGTCGACAGCCGCCGGTTGCTGGATGACCGGCTCAACGAAGCGGTCCAGGGACTGCAGCGTCTCGCGATGCTCACGGGCACCAACGGCATCCTGCTGACCCGTCACCGGCCCGGCCACTACACCGCCGCCCTCTCGGACCAGGTGCCCTTCGGGATGACGCGGGAAATCGTCCACTAAGCTGCGCCGGCGGGCCCGGGCGGAAACGCGCCGGGCCATAACAGACCAGGTCCCGGGCGGCTGAGCATCGACTCGCCGCCCGGGACCTTTTTGGTTTCCGTTGCCGTTCAGCAGCCGCTGCAGTTCAGCAGCCGTGGCCGTTCACCAGTCGTGGACCGTTCCGTCGACGAGGCGGTTGTAGGGCAGGTAGGCCTGCTGGTACGGGAAGGCCGCGGCGGCTTCGGCGTTGAATTCGACGCCGATGCCGGGGGTCTCGCCCGGGTGCAGGTAGCCGTCCACGAACGTCATGGACTGCTCGAAGACCTCGTTGGTCGCGTCCGAGTGCTGCATGTATTCCTGGATCCCGTAGTTGTGGATCGCCAGGCCCACGTGCAGCTGCGCGGCGAACCCGACCGGGGAAATGTCTGTGGGCCCGTGGAACCCGGACTTGACCTGGTACTGCGCGGCGTAGTCCATCACCTTCTTCAACGGCGAGATCCCGCCGAAGTGCGTGGACGCGGCCCGGACATAGTCGATCAGCTGTTCCTTGATCAGGGCCTGGAAGTCGTACACGGTGTTGAAAACTTCGCCGATCGCCAGCGGCGTCGTCGTGTGGGACCGGACCAGGCGCAGCGCCTCCTGGTTCTCCGCCGGAGTGCAGTCCTCCAACCAGAACAGGTCATAGGGCTCCAGCGCCTTGCCCAGCTTCGCGGCCTGGATCGGGGTCATCCGGTGGTGCCCGTCATGCAGCAAAGGGATTTCCGGGCCGAACTCGTTCCGCACCGCCTCGAACACCGTGGGCAGGTGCCGCAGATACGCCCGGGTGTCCCAGTCCTCTTCCTGCGGGAACGCTCCCCGGCCGGCCGGCTCATAGTCATACCGCTCCCCCGAGGCCTGCGCCTGCGCCGCGACCCCGTACACGGCCTTGATCCCCGGCACCGCGCTCTGAATCCGGATCGACTTGTACCCCAGCTCCAGGTGCTCCCGGACCGAATCGAACAACGACTCCAGGTCCGAACCCGAGGCGTGCCCGTACGCGCGCAACCCGTTCCGGGACGCCCCGCCCAACAGCTGGTACACCGGCATGCCCGCCAGCTTGCCCTTGATATCCCACAACGCCATGTCCACCGCCGCGATCGCGGCCATCGTCACCGGCCCGCGGCGCCAATACGCGCTCCGGTACAGGAACTGCCAGGTATCCTCGATCCGGTGCGGATCCTTCCCGATCAGCAACTGCGCAACATGCTCCCGCAGGTACGCCGCGACGGCCAGCTCACGCCCGTTCAACGTCGCATCACCAATCCCGGTCACACCATCCTCCGTGGTGATCCGCAACGTCACAAAGTTCCGGGAGGGGCTGGTCACAAACACTTCCGCAGCAATAATTTTCACAGTCTGGTCCTGCTTTCTGTGTCGGCCGGAACGAGTCCGGAATCGGGGTTGGGGTGGCTTAGCGCTGGGTGCTTCCGTCCGGAGCTGCAGCCAGCAGCGCCAGTTCCGCGGCGCTGGGCAGGCCCTCGCAGTCCCCGGCGGTGCTGACGGCGAACGCGCCCGCGAGGGTGCCGCGCTGGAGGCGGGCGGCGACGTCGCCGCCGTCGAGCAGTGCGGACAGGTAGCCGGCGGTGAACGCGTCTCCGGCTCCGACGGTGTCGATACTGGTCACCGGCACGGCGGGGGCTTCCCAGCGCCCGGCGGTGGTGTGAACGCCGGCTCCTGCGGCGCCGCGCTTGACCACGACCTCCCGGACACCGCGGTCCAGGAGCTCGGCGGCCATGGCAAGTTCCGCGGCGTCAGTGCCGGCCCCCTCGCCGGCCCCGGCAGCCGCACCGGGGCCAGCGGCGACCAGTTCGAGTTCGTCGTCGGAAGCGATCAAGACGACGGCGTGCCGGGCGAGCGGGGTAAGGACGGCGCGGGCCTCGTCGCGGGACCACAGCTTGCTGCGGTAGTTGACATCGAGGGACACCAACAGGCCCTCGGCGCCGCCGCGGGCGGCTGCGTATTCGACGGTCCGCCGGGCTTCGGGGCTGAGGGCCGCGGTGATGCCGGTCAGGTGCAGGGCCCGGGGGCCGGCGGCGAAGGCCCGGTCGACGTCCTCGCGGCTGATCGTGGAACCGGCGGACCCGGCCCGGTAGTAGTAGGCGCGGCTGATGTCCGCCGTCCGGCGTTCCAGGAACATCACTCCGGTGGCGCGCCCGGCGTCCACCCGGTGCTGCACCGCGATGCCCTCGCTCCGCAGCTGGCGCAGGATGAATTCGCCGTGCGGATCCGCGCCCACCACCCCGGCCCAGGCGACGCTGTGGCCCAGCCGGGCGACGCCGACGGCGACGTTGGACTCGGCCCCGGCCACGTGCATGGCGAGGCTGCCGCCGGCGGACAGCGGACCCGCCGACCGCAGCGAGACCATCGCTTCGCCGAGCGTGAGCAAATCGATGGTCACGGCCGGGGCTCCGTGCCCGGCCGCCGGCCGAACCCGGCGGCCAGGCCAACGAAAGCACGGGCGCGGTCGCGCATCGGGGTGAGGTCGCCGCCCGACCCGGCGTCGCCGAACAGCGGGCCGCCGAGGCCGACGGCGATCGCGCCGGCATCCCAGTAGCCGGCTGCCTCATTCAGTCCGACCCCGCCCACGGCGATGAAGGGGATGCCGGGGAACGGGTCGCGGAGCGCCTTGAGGTAGCCGGGGCCGCCAATAGATGCGGGGAACAGTTTCACTGCGGTGGCGCCGCGGTTCATCGCCTCGTAGGCCTCGCTGGGGGTCAGGGCCCCGGCCAGGACCGCGATTCCCAAGCGGGCGGATTCCTGGATGGAGCCTGCCAGCGACGGCGTCACCGTGAACTGGGCGCCGGCCTCGGCCACGTCTGCCA
>NZ_JBFRFD010000429.1:0-3304 GCF_052114645.1 Arthrobacter sp. 2YAF22_2 | reverse complement strand
AACCCGGGAGCGCCTCCTCATCGAGCGTGACGAGGGCGCCGATGAAGGGCCGGTTGTCGCCCACCACGAGGACCTGCGAGACGAGCGCGTCGGCACGGATCTGGTCCTCCAGCAGCGCCGGCACCACATTCTTGCCACCGGCGGTGACGATGATTTCCTTCTTCCGGCCGGTGATGGTCAGGAAGCCCTGGTCGTCGAGCTGGCCAATGTCGCCGGTGCGGAACCAGCCGTCCTCGAAGGCCTCGGCAGTGAGATCGTCCCGGTTGAAGTAGCCCCGCATCACGCAGACGCCCTTGGCGAGGATCTCGCCGTCGTCGGCGATCTTCACGGCGTTGCCGGGGATCGGGGCGCCGACGGTGCCGATCCTAATCAGCGACGGCGTGTTGACGGTGACCGGGGCGGTGGTTTCCGTCAGGCCGTAACCTTCGAGGATCTGCAGGCCGACGCCCTGGAAGAAGTGCCCGAGCCGTTCGCCCAGCGGGCCGCCTCCGGATACGGCGTGCGCGACCTCGCCGCCCATCGCGGCGCGGAGCTTGCCATAGACCAGCCGGTCGAACAGGGCGTGCTTGAGCCGAAGGCCCGGGCCCACCTTGCCTGCCTGCCTGGCCCGGGAATAGGCGATGGCAGTTTCCGCGGCCCGGTGGAAGATGGCGCCCTTGCCGCCGTCCTCGGCCTTGGTCAGGGCGGAGTTGTACACCTTCTCAAAAACCCGCGGCACCGCGAGGATGAACGTGGGCCGGTAGCTTTGCAGATCCGGCAGCAGGTTCTTGATGTCGGGGGTGTGCGCGACGGTCACGCCGGCCGCCACGGCCAGGACAGAGATGAAGCGGGCAAAGACGTGCGCCAGCGGGAGGAACATGATGGTCCGGGCGTGCTCGTTGACAGTCTGGCCCAAAGAGGTGGCCAGCACGTTGTCGGACAATTCCACGAAGTTTCCGTGGGTCAGCTCGCAGCCCTTGGGGCGCCCGGTGGTGCCCGAGGTGTAGATGATGGTGGCGAGATCCTGCAGGGACGCCTGGCTGCGCCGGGCCTCGAGTGCCTCGTCGCTGATCGCGGAGCCGGCCGCGCGGACCTCGTCGAGGCCGTCCCCTTCGAGTTGCCACACGTGCCTTAGCCCGGTCAGGCCCTCGGAGGTCGCGGCCTGCCGGATGATGTCCTCGTGGTGGGCCGACTCGCCGAACGCCGCGACGGCGCCCGAGTCGCCCAGGTTCCAGGCAACCTGCGAGGGGGAGGACGTTTCGTAGATCGGGACCGAGACGGCGCCGGCGAACCAGATCGCGAAGTCGACGAGAGACCATTCGTACCGGGTGCGGGACATGATGCCGACACGGTCGCCGGCCCCCACGCCGCTGGCCATCAGGCCCTTGGCGAGCAAGGATACGTCGGCCAGGAAATTAGTGGCCCGGACGTCCTGCCACTGGCCGGCGGCGTCAAGCCGTGAGAACAGGGCAGGATTGGATGCCTTGGCGGCCTGGCGCAGGACCAGGTCCGTCACGTTCGTTTCCGGCGGGACGGTGACCAGGGGCGGGACAATGATTTCTCGCACGATAGCTCCTTTGATATCCATAGACCCGCAAGGGGGTACGACCAACCTTAGTAGGTGGCCCGTGGCGGGTGTGTTCAATTTCACTACTGGTGAGTAACTTTATGGTCCCGACCGCCGGTCGTGCCACCCGGGCCGCCCCCGGGTGCCCGCGGAGAATGACCCGGCGGACCATAGAATGAGGAACGATGCACACACCAACACCCGGCCGGCGGCCGGCCCTCAGCGCATGACAGCCGCCTGGCGGAGCAGGGCACCAGGCCGCCCCGGCCCGGCGGGGGGCGGACGTTTCCGCGAGCACCTGCGGCTCGGGCGCAGGGGACTGGCGATCGGCGTGGACATTGGCGGCACCAAGGTGGCGGCCGGAGTGGTGGACGCCGAGGGGCGCATCCTCAGCCAGGCCCGACGGTCCACCCCCGGAAGCGACCCGCGCGCCGTCGAACGGGTGATCGTCGAACTGGTCGAGGAACTGGGGCGCGGCCACCGGATCTGGTCGGTGGGCATCGGCGCCGCAGGCTGGATGGACCTGGACGGGTCCACCGTGCTGTTCAGCCCGCACCTGGCCTGGCGCAACGAGCCGCTGCGGGACAACCTGCAACGCATGCTGCGGCGGCCGGTSCTGCTGACCAACGACGCCGACGCSGCSGSCTGGGCGGAATGGCGCTTCGGCGCGGGGCGGGGCGAGAGCCGGCTGGTCTGCATCACCCTGGGCACCGGAATCGGCGGCGCCATGGTGATGGACGGCAGGCTGGAACGGGGCCGGTTCGGTGTCGCCGGCGAATTCGGCCACCAGATCATGGTGCCCGGCGGCCACCGCTGTGAATGCGGCAACCGCGGGTGCTGGGAACAGTATGCCTCCGGCAACGCGCTCGGGCGCGAGGCGCGGGAACTGGCCGACGGCAACTCGCCGGTGGCCCAGGAACTGTTGAAGGCGGTGGACGGCCGCCCCGAGCGGATCACCGGAGCGATCGTCACCGGGCTTGCCAAAGCCGGTGACCCCGCCTCGCGGGAACTCCTCGAAGATGTCGGGGAGTGGCTCGGCCTGGGGCTGGCGAACCTGGCCGCTGCCCTGGACCCGGGCACCCTCGTCATCGGCGGGGGCCTCTGCGACGCCGGTGACCTCCTCCTGGCCCCCGCACGGAAGGCCTTCGCGCGTAACCTGACGGGCCGCGGCTTCCGCCCGGCCGCCGCGATCGAACTCGCGGCGCTGGGCCCCAACGCGGGGCTGATCGGCGCCGCGGACCTCTCCCGGGTCAGCAGCCGGATGCGGGGCTAGCGGGTCCGAAGCTCGGCGGCCCCGGGCCGGCTAGACCCTGGCTCCGTCGTCGTGCTCGTCCTTTTCCTGCGGCAACTTCATGATCAGGAACACCACCGACGCCGCGAACGCCACCACCATGCCGGCCACCGCCAACGGTGGCGCGGTCCGCCAGAAGATGGCGGACAGCAGCAGGGCGATCGGGCCGCCGACGGCCCCTAGCCATGCCAGCACGGTCATCGGGTCTGATCCGGCCAGGGTGGGTGGCTCCTCGGGAATGAAGTCGCCCTCGTCCTCCGGCTCATAGTCCCGCGGCCCGGGCGCGGCATCTCCATCGCTACCGCCGTCACGGTGGTGGCCAACACCGTCCTGCGCGGCCGGGCGGCCGGCATGGGGTTCCGGCGGGGGCGGGGCTGCGAGGCCGAGCGGGTCGAAGTCGCGGAAAGTCCGTGCGGCGGGGGTCCCGTCGCCGGGTCCGCCGAGGCCTGAGTCGGTGGCCTCGAGTC
>NZ_JBFRFD010000428.1:0-3306 GCF_052114645.1 Arthrobacter sp. 2YAF22_2 | reverse complement strand
GCCTTCGTCAACGACATCCCCGCCTGGACTCCGARCGGGACCGGCCCTGAGGCGGCCGACGCCGGCGAACGCCAGCGCGTCGTCGACTTCGAGGCGCTTGCCGCCGACCTCGACGACGACGCGCTGGCGTTCGCCGGCGTCGGCCGCCTCAGGGCCGGTCCCGTTCGGAGTCCAGGCGGGGATGTCGTTGACGAAGGCGGTCTCGATCCAGCGGGTGTGGACCTTGAACGGGCCCTCGGCCGGGGCGAAGTCGGGGTTGGTGACGACGGCGAGGTCGAACGGGATAACGGTGGGGATGCCCTCCACCACCATCTCCTCGAGGGCGCGGCGGGAGCGTTGCAGCGCCTGGCTGCGGGTGGCGCCCGTGACGATCAGCTTGGAGAGCATCGAGTCGAAGTTGCCGCTGATGATGTCGCCTTGTTCCACGCCGGAGTCAATCCGCACGCCGGGGCCGGTCGGGTTCTTCAGGCCGGTGATGGTGCCGGGGGCGGGCATGAAGTTCCGGCCCGGGTCTTCGCCGGTGATGCGGAACTCGATTGAGTGGCCGCGGACCTCGGGGTCGCCGTAGCCGAGCTCCTCGCCGCGGGCCAGCCGGAACTGTTCCCGGACCAGGTCAATGCCGGTGACTTCCTCGGAGACGCAGTGCTCGACCTGCAGACGGGTGTTGACCTCCAGGAAGGAGATGGTGCCGTCCTGGCCCACCAGGAACTCGCAGGTGCCAGCGCCCAGGTAGCCGGCCTCCTTCAGGATGGCCTTGGAGGATTCGTAGAGGCGCCGGTTCTGCTCCTCGGTGAGGAAAGGCGCAGGCGCTTCTTCGACGAGCTTCTGGTTGCGGCGCTGCAGCGAGCAATCCCGGGTGGAGACGACGACGACGTTGCCGTGCGCGTCGGCGAGGCACTGGGTCTCGACATGGCGCGGGGCGTCCAGAAAGCGTTCGATGAAGCACTCGCCTCGGCCGAACGCGGCGGTGGCCTCGCGCACGGCGGATTCGAAGAGTTCGGGGATTTCCTCGCGGGTGCGGGCCACCTTGATGCCGCGCCCGCCGCCGCCGAAGGCCGCCTTGATGGCGATCGGCAGGCCGAACTTGTCCACGAATTCGAGGATCTCCTCGGCTGATTCCACCGGGTCGGCGGTGCCGGGGACCTGCGGCGCGCCGACCTTCTCGGCGATGTGGCGGGCCTGGACCTTGTCGCCGAGGGCGGAGATGGCCTCGGGGGAGGGCCCGATCCAGGTGATGCCGGCGGCGATTACCCTGGCCGCAAATTCGGCGTTCTCGGCGAGGAAGCCGTAGCCGGGGTGGATTGCGTCGGCGCCGGAGCGCTGCGCCACTTCGATCAGCTTGTCCATCACCAAGTAGGACTCGGCGGCGGTGTTGCCGCCCAGGGCGTACGCCTCGTCGGCAAGCTTGACGTGGAGCGCGTCCCGGTCCGGATCCGCGTAGACGGCCACGGAGGCGAGGCCTTCATCGCGGGCGGCACGGATGATGCGCACCGCAATCTCGCCGCGGTTGGCGATCAGCACCTTGTTCAGGCGGTTGGCGCCCGTGGTGGCGGCGGGCTCTGGCTGGGCGGACTGCTCCGAAATTGCTGACAAGGCGTCTCCTTCTTTCCTTCAGGGAGCCTAGCGCGGTTTTGTGGGGTCCGCCGATATTACTTGCGGATTCCGCGCGTAAACAGGCGATCCTTTGTGGGATTCCTACAAGGCGGTGCGCATTGGCTCACTCGGCGCGGACGTCGGCCGGGTCGGCCGCCCCGCCGGTCCAGAGCTCGGTGACGCCCACCTTGGCCTGAGCCAGGAGGCCGCGCAGGGTGGAGATGGAGAGCCCGACGACGGTGTGCGGGTCGCCGTCGACCTTACGGATGAAGGCCCCGCCGTAGCCGTCGATCGTGAAGGAGCCGGCGCACTGGAGCGGCTCGCCGGTGGCGATGTACGTGTCGATCTCGTCCTCGCTCATCTCCATGAAGTGCACCTCCGCGGAGTTGACGGAGCCAAGCGTCGCGCCGGTGCCGGTGCCGGCGCCGTCGCCGGTGCCGGTGCCGGCGCCGTCGTCGGGCGCGTCGGAACCGGAGTCGCGGCAGTCCACCAGCCAGTGGCCGGTGTGCAGCACGCCCATGCTGCCGCTCATCCGCAGCATCCGCTCCTTGGCAACCTCGGCGGTGTAGGGCTTGCCGTGGGCCTCGCCGTCGAACTCGAAGACCGAATCGCAGCCGATCACTAGGGCGCCGTCGGCCTCCGGCAGCGAGGCAACCGCCTCGGCCTTGGCGCGGGCCAGCAGCAGAGCTGTGTCATGCGGGTCGGTCACGCCGTAGCGGGCCTGCACTGCACCCTCATCCACATCGGAGACGAGGACCTCGTGGGCGATGCCGGCGTTGCGGAGCAGTTTGGTGCGGGCTGGGGACTGGGAAGCGAGAATGAGGCGGGTCACGGCTCCAGCCTAGTTCACGGCCTGGAAGCAAGGCCGGGGCGGGGCGAAAGACTCTGGTTTCGGCGATCTGGCGGTGGTGAGCTTGGGCCAGCATCCGACAGAGAATCGAGGATTCCATGGCCGGTTGGCTCTTCGCAGGCGCCACCACGGTGGGCGCCGGAACCTATTTTGGCTGGGACGGTTTTACCATTCAACTGGGCAACCTGGTTGTGATCCTGGTGATGATCGTTCTCTTTGTGCTGGCACTCGTTCTTCCGTTTCCGGGCGGGAAGCGGCGGAAATGACTGCGCAAAGCCAGCCAGCGCACGGCTTGCCGGCAGAGGACAACGACGCGCACACCTGGACCGGCAAAGCCCGCCGGTGGATGCTCGGGAAGCTGCCCCCGGACAAGCTCCTGCCCGAGGACCAGCCAAGCTATGTCATGTCCTGGGCCTATGTCTTCGGCATGGGGGCCGTCGCTTCGCTGCTCTGGATCATCATTTCCGGCGTTGTGCTGGGACTGAACGGGCCCCAGTGGTACCACGTGTCAGCCCTTGGCAGCTTCGTCAACAGCACGCATCTGTGGAGCGTCGAACTGTTTTTCATGTTCATGGTGGTGCACCTCTGGCTCAAATTCTGGATGGCGGCCTGGCGCGGCGGCCGGGTCCTGACCTGGATCACCGGCATGCTCTCCTTCATTGTTTCCATCGTGGCGGCATTCACCGGGTACCTCCTGCAGACCAACTTCGATTCCCAGTGGATAGCCTTCGAGGCCAAGGATGCGCTGAACGCCGTGGGAGTGGGCGCGTGGTTCAACGTGGCCAACCTCGGACAGATCTTCGTTTGGCACATCACCTTGCTGCCCTTGGCCGTGGGTGCCGTGGTGGTCGTGCATGTCTTGC
>NZ_JBFRFD010000427.1:0-3308 GCF_052114645.1 Arthrobacter sp. 2YAF22_2 | reverse complement strand
AGGCAAGGGGACGTTCCCAGTAACGGGCGCCCGGGTGCAGCGGCCGGCCGACGTGCGGTCCGGGGCCCTGTACCAGTACCTCGCCGAGAGCGGCCTCCATCCGACCGGCAAGGTGTCCGGCGTCGAGCGCATTGAGCCGCCCGCCCGCATCCGCGAGCTTCTGGGGCTGGATGCACACGAGCGGTTGCTGCATTTCAGCCGCCTGATCTCAATTGAGGACGAGCCCCTCGTCGAGGCCGACGTTTACATCCGGGCCCCGGAAGAGTTCAGGCCCACCGAGGCAGAGCTGGACGAGGAGGGCTCGGCCTTCAGGTTGCTCGAGCGCAAGTTCGGCATCGCGCACGTCCGGGCCGAGCACGACGCCTGGGCGACCGCCGCGACCGCCGGCCAGGCGGCCACCTTCGGCGTGAGCCAGGGAAGCCCGCTGCTGGTCATCGAGACAATCTTTTTCACGACCGGCGACCGGCCCGCGGGCTGGCGCTCCGCGGTACACCAGGCCGACAGGTTCAAGTACCGGTTCAGCACTAGCCAGTGACGCATTCTTGACTTTGGCTATACAGCGTGTAAACCTTGTAGACAGGTAAGCAAGGTCACACTCACGGGCGCTCTGCTTACCTCGCTGCACCGAGTTCGGCGAGGATCCCTCCAGAGGTCGCGCGGTGCATGATCCTTCCCAGCGCGTTACGCCAACGACGGCGGAACGTAAGACGAAAGGTTGTGCCGATGACGGATACAACGACAGTCGCCAGTAAAACCGTCAACACGGTCCTTGGCCCCCTCCCCGCTTCCGAATTGGGGGTAGTCGCAGTCCACGAAGCCCTCCTCTCCGTGGTCCCCGGTGCCCAGTACGCCCCGGATGTCCGCATGGACCGGGCCGAGATCTTCGAGATCCTGGCAGCGAAACTGACGGACTTCCGCGAACGCGGCGGCAGCACGATCGTCGACAGCACCGGCATGTTCCACGGCCGCGACCTGAAACTCTACGAGGCGCTCTCGCGTTCCACCGGCGTGAACATCGTCGCTTCCACGGGCATGGGCCCGGAGGAGACGCTCGGCGGCTACTTCCTGACCCCCCAGACCAACCCGCCCACGCCGTGGCCGGCCGAGAAGTTCGYCGACCTGTTCTCCAAAGAGGTCACCGAGGGCATGGTGGTCCCGCGCGTCGAACGCCGCGGTGCCGCCGGACTGGTGACCACCACGGCCGACCGCGCCGGCATGACGCCGACCGAAGAGAGCCTGTTCCGGGGTGCGGCACGGACCGCCCTGAACACCGGAGTCGCGGTCTCCATCCGGTATGGCGCCGATGCCCTGCACGACCTCGACGTCGTCCTGGACGAAAAGCTCCCCGCCGACCGTGTGCTGGTCGGCGGCTTGGATCGCACGGACGCCGTCGCGGTCGGCGCCGCCCTGGAGGTGGCCCGCCGCGGAGCGTTCGTCGGCCTGGACCACGTGGGCCTGGACGATGACGAGGCATACGTAAGTGACCGCGAGCGCGCGGCCCTGGTCATCGACCTCGTCAAGGCCGGCCACGGCCACCAGATCATCCTGTCGGGCAACTCGATCGGCGTGGCCAAGGGCCAGCCGGACTACGACCTGCCGTTCAGCCATGTCGTGTCCACCTTCGTGCCGTTCCTCAAGGCGCAGGGCCTGAGCGACGACGACGCCCGGCGCATCCTGGTGGAAAACCCGCGCAACCTGCTGACCGTGCGCTAAGCACCGGCCGGCTCACACCCAACAAGCTTTCGAACCCCTGAGGTGAACGAATGACCAAGGTCAACACCGTGCTGGGAACCATCCCGGCCGAAGAACTGGAAATCGTGGCAGTCCACGAACACATCGGCTACGGCATGCCCGGCTCCGAACTCGACACCAAATGGTGGAAGTCGCCGGAGCAGGCCTACGAGGAAACCGTGCCGAAGCTGCGGAAGTTCCGCGAGAACGGCGGCGGCACCTTCGTGGACGCCACCGGCATCTGCAACGGCCGCGACGTCGACTACTACAAGTCCCTGTCCCGGAAGACCGGGGTGCATATCGTGGCCTGCACCGGCTTCGTCGGGGGCGACACCGCGCTGCCGCACTTCGCCCGCGCCACCGTCGACTACCTGGCGAAGGTCTTCATCCACGAAATCACCGTCGGCATCGGTGACACCGGCGCCAAGGCCGGCGTCATCAAGGTCGGCGTGAGCCGCGGCGGCCGCATGACCGACCTGGACAAGCGCATCTACCGGGCCGCGGCACGGGCCGCCGTCGTCACCGGCGCCCCGATCCTGACCCACCTGGCCATCGACCCCGAACCGGCGGTGCACATCTTCAACGAGGAGGGCCTGCCGCTGGACCGGGTGCTGTTCGGCCACGCCGACGACGGCCTGAACGCGCCGATCACCCCGCACGACTGGATCTACGAGCAGGGCGGCCGGATCGGCTTCGACACCTTCGGCTACGACCTCGAACTGCCGGACCCGCCGTTCTGGGGCCGGAAGCGCGCCGAGCGGATGGAGCACTTCGTGAAGCTCGTCAACAAGGGCTACGCGGACAAGCTCCTCGTCTCGGCCGACGCCAACTGCAGCCCGCTGGGCTGGCCGGGCGTCAAGGGCCACACCATCAACTACATCTTCGACGACATGATCCCGGACATGCGCGCGGCCGGCATTGACGACGCCACCATCAAACTCCTGCTCGAGGAGAACCCGGCCGACTTCCTCTCACTGAGCGCCTGACCAAGACAGACCACCACAACTTACCCGTTCCACCATCCTGGCCCCGGCCAGGGATGCGTCAAGAAAGAGATGAAACCAATGAAGGCTTCAGACATCAAGAACCTCCGGATCGCGATCGTCGGCGGAGGCTACGGCGGCGCCGCCGCGGCCAAGGCCCTGCAGAACATCGGCGCGGAGAACGTCCACGTCTACGAGCAGGCTCCCGCGCTGGGCCAGGTTGGCGCCGGCATCGGACTGCGCCCGCCAACGGTCGAACTGTTCCGCCAGTGGGGCATCTTCGACGCGATCGCCACGGTCAGCTCCCCCAGCGACCACCTGGAAATCCTCAGCGCCGACGGCCAGCACGTCCTCGCCAACGAGGAATGGCCCTTCCTGAACGCCTACGAGAAGGTCAACCACAACCGGATGATCCACCGCGGCGACTTCATCGACGCCCTGCTGAGCGTCCTGCCGGAGGGCATGGTGCACCTTGGCTACAAGCTGGCGACCATCAAGGACAACGGCGACCACGCGACCCTGACCTTTGAAAACGGCGAGGTCATCACCGCCGACGTCGTGATCGGCGCCGACGGGATCCGCTCCACCGTCCGC
>NZ_JBFRFD010000426.1:0-3313 GCF_052114645.1 Arthrobacter sp. 2YAF22_2 | reverse complement strand
GGGTGGTGGGGCGCCGGATCTGCGGGAGCGTCGGGTGGTGGGGCGGGATGTGAGGGAGGGTTGGGTGGGAGGGCGCCGGACGTGAGGGAGGGTCTAGAAGAGGCCGACGGGGTTGCCATCGGCGTCGACGTCCATCCGCATCGCAGCCGGGACCTTGGGCAGCCCCGGCATCGTCATCACCGCGCCCGTCAGCGCCACGATGAAGCCCGCCCCAGTCTTGGGAATGAGGTCCCGCACGTGCACGGTGAAGCCTTTCGGTGCGCCCAGCTTGGCGGCGTCGTCGCTGAAGGAGTACTGCGTCTTCGCCATGCAAACCGGCATGCCGGACCAGCCGTTCTTCTCGATCTCCGCGAGCCGCCTAAGCGCCGGCACGGAGAAGTCCACGCCGTCGGCCCCGTAGATCTCCTGCACGATGGTGCGGATCTTGTCCTCGATGGACATCTCCAGCGGGTACAGGTGCCGGAAGTCGTGCGGGGCCGCGATGGCCGCGGCGACCTTCGCGGCGAGTTCGTCCCCGCCGTCGCCGCCTCCGCCGCGGCCCCAGACGTCGGCCACGGCCGCCTGCACGCCCTCCGCGGCGCACCAGTCCAGCAGCCAGTCGAGCTCCTCCTGGCTGTCCGTGCCGAACCTGTTAATCGCCACCACCGGGGTGATGCCGAACTTCTCCACGTTGCGTACGTGCCGCTGCAGGTTGGCGGTCCCCGCGGCCAGCGCCTCAACATTGGGTTCCGTGAGCTGGTCCTTCGCGACGCCCCCGTGCATTTTCAGCGCACGGATGGTCGCCACCACGACGACGGCGGACGGCGCGACGTCGGCGATCCTCGACTTGATGTCCATGTACTTTTCGGCGCCCAGGTCGGCGCCGAACCCCGCCTCGGTGACGACGACGTCGGCCAGGCTGCGGGCGGTCTGGGTTGCGATCAGAGAGTTGCAGCCGTGCGCGATGTTCGCGAACGGGCCGCCGTGCACCAGGGCCGGGGTGCCCGCGATGGTCTGCACCAGGTTGGGCTTGAGCGCGTCCCTGAGCAGCATGGTCAGGGCGCCCTGGACGCCGAGGTCAGCGACGGTGACGGGCTCACGGTCGTAGGTGTAGCCGAACGTGATCCGGCCCAGCCGGGCGCGCAGGTCGTTCAGGTCGGTGGCGAGGCAGAACACCGCCATGATCTCCGAGGCGACCGTGATGTCGAAGCCGTCCTGCCGCGGCACGCCCTGGGTCGGACCGCCGAGGCCGATCACCACTTCGCGCAGCGACCGGTCGTTCATGTCCAGCACCCGCTTGAACGTCATCCGGCGCGGGTCGATGTTCAGCGCGTTGCCTTGGTAAATATGGTTGTCCACGAGCGCCATCAGGGCATTGTTGGCGGAGGTGATGGCGTGGAAGTCGCCGGTGAAATGCAGGTTGATTTCATCCATCGGCAGGACCTGGGAGTAGCCGCCGCCCGTCGCGCCGCCCTTCATGCCCAGGATCGGTCCCAGCGACGGCTCGCGCAGCGCGATCATCACCCGGTGCCCGGCGCGGGCCAGGGAGTCGGCCAGGCCCACCGTGGTGGTCGACTTCCCCTCACCGGCCGGCGTGGGGGACATCGCCGAAACCAGGACTACCTTGCCGGGCGTGTGCGTGCCGGTACGGGTCAGCTTGGCCGGATCGATCTTCGCCTTGTAGCGGCCGTAGAATTCCAGTGCTTCGGGGTTGATCCCGGCCGCGGCCGCCACTTCCTCGATCGGCCGAATCGTCGCCCGGCGGGCGATGTCGAGATCGCTGAGGACCTGCTTTTCGACCGGCGCTAGCGGCGCTACCGGCGGGGCGGCGAAGGCGTCGACTGCTGCTGCGGTTTCCGTGGTGTTCTCAGACATCCTTGTCCTTCAGCTCGTTACTTCGTCTCGTTCCGGCCGGCGCGTCCGGCCGGTCCCCGGTCAGGGCGTGTGGCCCGCCGGGATGCTCTGTGTTCCAAAGTACTGGACCAGGGCGGACTGGTAGCTCTCCAGCGTAATCGCGGCGGTGCGTTGCCAGCCGAAGTCCTGGGCGTGCACCGACGCCGCACGGCCCATGTCTTCCCGGGTGGCCGGGTCATCGTGCAGGGCCTCGAGGGCATCGGCCCAGTCCGCCGCCTTGTGCCCCTCCACCAGCAGGCCGGTCCGGCCGTCGAAGATCGCCCGCGACAGCCCGCCCACCTTCGTGGCGACCACCGGCGTGCCGCAGGCCTGGGCCTCGAGGGCAACGAGGCCGAAAGACTCGCTATAGGACGGCATGACCACGACGTCGGCCGACCGGTACCAGCCCGCCAGCTTGGGCGCGCTGACCGGCGGATGGTGCGTGACGACGTCGTCCATCCCGGCGGCGGTAATCAGGGCCTTCAGGTCAAAATCCTTCGCCCCGCTCACCGCTCCCAGGATGGTCAGCTGCAGATCGATGTCCGGGCGGCGGGCGCGCAGCAGGGCCGCAGCCTTGATCAGGATCTGCGGGCCCTTGAGCCGTTGGATTCGCCCGGCGAACAGCAGGTGGAAACGGCCAGGCGTCACGCCGTGTTCGCTCCGGGCCCGGCTCCGGAACGCGGGCGTGAAGACGGCCAGGTCCACGCCCGGAGGCGCCACGTCGACGCGGTCCGGGTCGGCGTCGTAGTGCGAGACCAGTTCGGCGGCCTCGGTCCCGGTGTTGGCGATCAGCCGCGTGGCGCCGTCGACAATCCGGTGCTCGCCCTCCTCGCGCCGGCGCGGCTCGGGCTGCTCGCCGGACTCCAGCAGCAGGTTCTTGACCTTGGCCATGGTGTGCATGGTGTGCACCAACGGCACCCCCCACAGCTCGGAAAGCTCCAGCCCGGCGACGCCCGACACCCAGTAGTGCGAATGGATCACGTCGTAACGGCCATGCGGCTGCAGATCCTTGATCCGGTCGATTTCGGCCACCATGCTGTGCAGCAGTGCCGGGAGTTCCTCCTTGGGCAGCTTCCGCGGCGGGCCGGCGAGCACGTTGTGGACGCACACTCCCGGGGACGGGTGTTCGACGGCGGCCTGGTCGGCGGCGGTGGAGCGGGTGAAGATCTCCACCTCGACGCCGGTCTCCGCCAGGGCCGCGGCCAGGGCGCGGATGTACACGTTCATGCCCCCGGCGTCCCCGGAGCCGGGCTGCTCCATCGGCGAGGTGTGCAGGGAGAGGAAGGCGACGCGGCGGGCCAGTGGCATCCTGCTTCCTTTCCTCGGTGCGACGTGGATTCGATAAAACACTACTCCTGAACCGCGGACCGGCTCGCAGCTGTCCGCCTGCTGCTAACGTGGCCGCTGTGAGCGCAACCCCCGAACCCCCGCAGGCCGTGGC
>NZ_JBFRFD010000425.1:0-3321 GCF_052114645.1 Arthrobacter sp. 2YAF22_2 | reverse complement strand
GGTCTCCATCGGCGGCAAACCCATCACCGCACTCAGCGTCGTCCAGGGCGAGCTGGCGGCCGGAAACGGCAAGCCGGTCACAGTCGTCGTCGACCGGAACGGCAGCCAGCTGCCGCTGACCATCACCCCGGGCAAGGCCTCCAACGGGCGCTACCTGCTCGGCGTCGTGCTGCAATACAAATTCAAGTTTCCCTTCGACGTCAAAATCTCGCTGGACAAGGTCGGAGGCCCGAGCGCGGGCATGATGTTCGCCCTGGGCATCGTGGACACCCTGACACCCGGGGACCTCACCGGCGGCAGGCACATCGCCGGCACCGGCACCATCACGCCGGACGGCGTCGTGGGAGCGATCGGCGGCATCGACCAGAAGATGGTCGGGGCGAGGTCCGGCGGCGCCACCATGTTCCTCGCCCCGGCGGCCAACTGCGACGACGTCGTGGGCCACATTCCTGCCGGCATGCAGGTCGTCAAGGTAGAGAGCCTGGCCGAAGCCCGGCACGCCGTCGAAGTCGCCGCGACGGGCGGCGACACATCCGGACTCCCGGCTTGCTCCAACAACTAGACTGACCCCGGAACTAAGCTCCAGTGCCACTCGTGGCACTAATGACAACTGAAGATTTAAGACAACTAAACCAGCACTGACGACCAGCTATGAGGTACCGAGTTTGTCCCGACCCAGCCCCGTCCCACCCGGCAGACCACAGCAGCGTAGGGGCGCACTGACGCCGACCTTGATTGTTGTGGCCGTGATCGTGGTCGGCTTCATTTTCTTCGCCAATGTCTGGACGGACGTCCTCTGGTACCAGCAACTGGGTTACTTCCAGGTTTTCCTGACGGAGAACCTGGCGCGGATCATCATCTTCCTCATCGGCTTCGCAGTGATGTTCGCCGCCATGTTCTTCGCGATCCGCGTCGCTTACAACGCGCGTCCCGTCTACGCGCCGGATTCGGAAGTCCGGGACAACCTCAACCGCTACCAGGCGCAGCTTGAGCCGATCCGCCGCGTGGTCATGATCGGCCTTCCCGTCCTGTTCGGCCTCTTCGCGGGCAGTGCGGCCGCCAGCCAGTGGCAGAAAGTGCTGCTGTTCCTGCACCAGCAGCCCTTCGGCCAGAACGATCCGCAGTTCAACCTGGACATCAGCTTCTACCTCATGACCCTGCCGTTCCTGGGCTTCGTCACCGGGTTCCTGATCAGCGTCGTGGTCGTGGCCGGAATCGCCGGCATCCTTACGCACTACCTGTACGGCAGCATTCGGCTGATGGAACGCGGCATCTTCACCAGCCGCGCCGCCCAGATCCACCTTGCGGTCACCGGCGCCGTGTTCCTGCTGCTGCTCGGGGCCAACTTCTGGCTGGACCGCTACTCAACCGTGCTCAACAACGGCGGCCGGTGGGCCGGCGCGCTGTACACCGACGTGAACGCGGTCATCCCGACCAAATCCATCCTCGCCGTCGCTGCGGCGCTCGTGGCGGTCCTCTTCATCGTCGCCGCCGTGATCGGCAAGTGGCGGCTGCCGGTAATCGGCACCGCCATGCTCGTCATCACCTCGATCCTGGCCGGCGGCGTCTACCCCTGGGTGATCCAGCAGTTCCAGGTCCGCCCCTCGGAGCAGACCCTGGAGAAGAGCTACATCGAGCGGAACATCAGCATGACCCGCGCCGCCTACGGGCTGGATAAGATCCAGGAGAAGGTCTACAACGCCACCACCACCGCCACGACCGGCGCACTGGCCCCGGACGCGCAGACGACGGCCAATATCCGCCTGCTGGACCCCAACCTAATCTCCGACGCCTTCTCCCAGCTCCAGCAGTACCGGCCCTACTACCAGTTCCCGAGCGCGCTCAACGTGGACCGGTACACAGTGGACGGGAAGATCCAGGACACGGTCATCGCAGTCCGTGAACTCAACCCCGACGGACTCAGCACCAACCAGCAGTCGTGGCTAAACCGGCATGTCGTCTATACCCACGGCTACGGCGTGGTCGCGGCCAAGGGCAACAAATTCACTGTCGACGGCAAGCCGGACTTCCTCCAGTCCGGCATCCCGTCCACCGGCGTCCTCGGCACCGACCAGACCTACCAGCCCCGGATCTATTTCGGCCAGAACTCTCCCGATTACTCGATCGTCGGTGCTCCTGACGGCGCCCCGCACCGCGAGCAGGACCGGCCAGCGACCTCGGAAGGTACCGGGGACACCCAGTACACCTTCACCGGCAACGGCGGCCCGAATGTGGGGAGCTTCTTCAACAAGGTCCTCTACGCGATCAAGTTCCAGTCGTCGGATTTGCTGCTCTCCGACGGCGTGAACGCGGATTCGCAAATCCTCTATGACCGCAATCCCCGCGACCGCGTGGAAAAGGTCGCGCCATACCTGACCGTGGACGGGAGTGCCTATCCCGCTGTGGTAGATGGCCGGGTAAAGTGGATCGTGGACGGCTACACCACCAGCCCCTACTTCCCGTACTCCCAGCAGGAGCAGCTCTCAGCAGCCACTACCGACTCCCAGACGACGGCGGGCCGGACCGCGGCGCTGCCGAACAGCTCGGTCAACTACATCCGCAACTCGGTCAAGGCCACCGTGGATGCCTACGACGGCTCCGTCACGCTGTACGCCTGGGACGATCAGGACCCGGTGCTGAAGGCCTGGCAGAGTATCTTCCCGACGTCCCTGAAGCCGTACTCGGAAATGTCCGGGGACCTCATGAGCCACGTGCGCTACCCGGAGGACCTGTTCAAGGTCCAGCGCGAGCTTCTGGGCCGATACCACGTCACCCAGGCGGACAGCTTCTACAAGAACGACGACGCGTGGAGCGTGCCGAACGATCCCACCGTCAAGGATGAGGTCAAGCAGCCGCCGTTCTACATGTCTCTCCAGATGCCGGACCAGCAGAAGCCGGCCTTCCAGCTGACATCCTCGTTCATACCCCAAGTGGTCAACGGGGCCGCCCGCAACGTCATGTATGGCTTCCTGGCGGCGGATTCGGATGCAGGCAACCAGAAGGGCGTGAAGGCGGACAGCTACGGCCAGCTCCGGCTGCTGCAGATCCCGCCCGAAACCCAGGTGCCGGGCCCCGGCCAGGCTCAGAACAAGTTCAACTCCGACCCCACCGTGTCGCAGGCACTGAACCTGCTGCGCCAGGGCGCTTCGGCTGTGCTCAACGGGAACCTCCTGACGCTGCCCGTGGGTGGAGGGATGCTCTACGTCCAGCCGGTCTACCTGAAGTCGACCGGCGAGACGTCCTACCCRACGCTGCAGCGCGTTCTGGTCGCCTTCGGCGACAAGATCGGGTTCGCGCCGACCCTGGACGAGGCGTTGAACC
>NZ_JBFRFD010000424.1:0-3344 GCF_052114645.1 Arthrobacter sp. 2YAF22_2 | reverse complement strand
ACTCGTGGGTTCGCCGGCTTGGACCACAGCATCGAGGACCTTTTGCATGGTGGGCGGCAGCCGGCGGCTCCCGGCTGCCCTCGACGGTGCACGCCGCAGGTTGAAGAGTTGGTCGACGGCGGCCTGGTCGGCGACAGTTCCGGCGCCCACTTCCCGGCGCCAGCGACGGTATGACTCAAGCTGGGTCTGGAGTTGTTCGAAGCCGAAGGGTTTGACGAGGTAGTAGACGGCTCCCCCGCGCATGGCCGCCCGGACCGTCGCCAGGTCCCGCGCCGCCGTGATCATGATCGCGTCCACATTTTCCCCGCGGGCCTGGAGGGAACGGAGCAGGCTGATTCCGTCCTCGTCCGGCAGATAGACGTCAAGGAGCAGGAGATCCGGTTTGAGTTCAGCGATCGCGGCGCGCGCCGCCGCCGCCGTGTGGGCCTCGCCGACACATTCATATCCCTCAATCCTGTCGACCCGGGCGGCGTGGATCCGGGCCACACGGAAATCGTCATCGACCACCAGGGTGCGAATCATGCCGGCCCCTCTCCCAGGGATGCGGGCTCGCGCACCGATCCTTCGGTTGCGGGTTCAGGGAGCCAGATTTCGAACCGACCGCCCGGCCCGGGGAAGACATCCAGCGTTCCCCCGACCCGACGCACGATCCTGGCAACCAGCGCCAGCCCGATGCCCCGCCGGATGCCGGRCCGTTGGTTTTTCGTGGTGAACCCGTCCRCGGCCACGTCGTTGAGGACCTCGGCCGGTACGCCGGGCCCGTTGTCTGTCACGGAGATGAAGATGCCGGCGGAATCATCGAGCTGGAGCGTGACCAGCCTGGGTGTGGCCCGCCCCGCGACAGCGTCAACGGCGTTGTCCAGCAAGTTGCCGACAATGGTCAGGAGCGATTGGGTGTCCAGGAAGGGCTGCCGCAACTCGGAATCATCGGTGACGCTGATCTGCACGTCCTGCTCCGCTGCCACCGTGATTTTGGCCAACAGCAGGGCCGCCAGTTCCGGCCGTTCCACCCGCGATCGCAGGCCTTCGCCCAAGGACCGCGAAGTGTCTGAAATCCCCGAGACGAACCGGCGCGCTTGATCGACGTCGCCCATTTCCAGCAACCCGCCCACAACGTGGAGTCGGTTCGCGTACTCGTGCTCCTGCGCGCGGAGTGCTTCCATCAGACCTTGGACGGAGCGGAGGTCGCGGACCAGCCCCTCCACCTCGGTGCGGTCCCGGAGCGTCACGACGGCGCCGATGCTTCTGCCGCCCAGGCTGACGGCCATCCGGTTGGCTACCAGCAGCGCGCCGTCCGTGATGACCGCCTCGTCGGTGCCGCCCAGCTCCCCGGTCAGGACGGACTGCAGCCGGCCGGCCGGAAGCAGATCCTTCAGCCGTTGGCCGACGACGCTCCCGTCCAGGTGCAGCAGGCGCCGCGCTTCGCTGTTGATCACGGTGATGCGGCCGACGTCGTCGACGCCGATCATCGCCTCACGGATGCCGTGCAGTAGAGCCTCGCGGTCCTGTAACAGAGAGGCGATCTCGGCCGGCTCCAGGTCGAACGTCACCCTCTTGATCCGCCGTGCCAGCAGCACCGAGCCGAAGGCACCGATCAGCAGCACCACTGCCGAATAACCGGCTATGAGCCAGATCTGCTGCCCCCGGTCCTTGTCCTCGGTCGTTTCCAGGATGCCGACTGAGACCTGGCCGATCACGCTGCCGTCCGGTGCCCTGACGGGCGCCTTGGCGTTGGCCGAGGGCCCCAGCCGTCCCGGCTCGGTGCCGACATGATTCTGGCCATCCAGTGCATCCACGGGCTCGTGCAGGACCGCGCCGACAAGAGCCGGATTCGGGTGGGAATAGCGCACGCCGTTGCGGTCAGTGACAATCACGTAGTCCGGATGCGCGGTGGACTGCACGGCGGCCGCGAGCGCCTGGATTGACCGTGCAGGGTCGCCGTGCTGCAGGGCAGCCGCGACCTCGGGCATTTGGGCCACGGTGGTGGCGATTCCCAGTGCACGGGCGCGGTACTGGCTTTCCAAGGTCTGGTTGCTGATTCGGTCGTAGAGGAACGCCCCGCCGGCCACTGTCAACAGCAGGATGCAAAGCACCCACACCAGGATCTGTGATGCGAGCGGCTTGGCCCTCAACGGTCGACCCGGGATCCTCACCTTGCCCGTCTCCCTGCCTTGAACCGGGGCGCGCTCGGAATGTTCGAAGCGAAATGATCGAGGCCGCCTGCCGAACAACTGCGGCGGCACCATTAACCTCTTCCTACACCCCCAGTTTAGGCGCTACACCCCGTCGCCGGACTTCGGTGCGGACCTTGGCTGGATGCGAGTTAGCGGGGCAGCCCGAGCAAAACGCTCGAAACGTGAATGATGCCGCTTAACCTTCGCAAGGCACGCAATCCTTGGGCGGTGCATTCCCCGTTCTTATCGTTGAAGTATCAGAGGTGACGTGGTTCATAGCCGGTCGAACCACCACGATTACCACCATCAGCTACCGCACGCAGGTGCCGTCGTCGGCTGAGTTGACGCTGACGGGCAGTGCGGCGAGGTAGCAATCTCCAAAGGACTAACCCAATGAACAAGATCATCCGCGTTCTCGGAACGACGACGGCGACGCTGGCTCTGGGCTTGGGCGCAAGCGCCCTTCCGGCGAGCGCTGCGAGCGCAGCCGCCCCGGCCTCTACCGACTGGAGCCACAGCTCGATGACCGACCGCCACCACATGAATGACACCAACCGGCACGATGCTCAACATGGCTGGTGGGATAACGAAGGCCGCTGGCACGATTGGGCCGACGGATCGGGCTGGCGTGACGACAACGGCAATTGGCGTTCGGACAACGACCACAATGGCTCGTGGATGGGACGCGACGGACTCCGGCACGACAAGGACGGATTTTTTGATCGCCAGGGCCACCACCATATGCGCACCTGGTAACCCCGGGGAGACCTCGGGGGTGCGGGCCTGGCCGTGAGGCCGCTGCGCATCCATCCAGCCGGAGGACGGGGTTCTGCCCGCCCTCCGGCTGGCGTTCGCCCGCGTGCGTTCGCCGGGTCTGATTCCCTTGCGTTTTGTTCGGCACAGTCCCATCATGGAGCCGAGGCGCCGCCTTATGGAACTGGCCCACTGATGTTGCCGGCCGGACCACGGGCGTGTGGTTCAGGGAGGTACGGGCATGACCGAAACGGCCATCGAGCTCACCGGCGTCACCAAGCGGTTCGGCTCCTTTACCGCGATCGATGACCTTAGCCTGCGGGTCCGGCGCGGGGAGATCTTCGGCCTGCTCGGGCCCAACGGGTCTGGCAAGACAACCACCATCAACATGATCAGCGGCCTGAGCCGCCCGACCAC
>NZ_JBFRFD010000423.1:0-3351 GCF_052114645.1 Arthrobacter sp. 2YAF22_2 | reverse complement strand
AGGATGACCTCGGCGTGCTGGCGGGTTCCGAGGTCGTGGGCGACGTCGCCACGGTCTTCTTCCGCGCCGACGGCTCATCCGACGGGATCACCCTCAATGAGCGCTCCACCGGGCCGGACCTCGCCCAGCTCCGGCAGGTCCGACGCCGGATCTGCGTGGTGTCCGGCGCGTCCAAGATCAACGGACTGCGTGGCGCGCTGGCCGCTGGCCTGGCCACCGACTTGATCCTCGATGAAGCCAGTGCCCGGCGCCTGGTCAGCACTGACGGCTTGTCCTGACGGCCGGGCTGCTCGGACTGGGTAGAGTCGTTGCTATGAGAATCTCCCCCCGGCTGACCTTGAACAACGGTGTGCTGATGGACCGTCTCGGGTTCGGGCTCTACAAGGTGCCCCCGGCCGACGCCGCCGGGCTCGTCACCACGGCGCTGGAAGCCGGCTACCGCCACTTCGATACGGCGGCCATGTACGGGAACGAGACGGGTGTGGGGAAAGCGATCGGGGCCTTGTCCGCCTTTGACGGCTCCGCGGGCGGCTCCGGCGAACTGCACCCTGCCCTCGCCCGGGAGGACCTGTTCGTAACCACCAAACTCTGGAACGACGACCAGGGCTACGACGCGACGCTGCGAGCCTTCGACGACTCCGTCGCCAGGCTTGGCCTCGAATATGTGGACCTGTATCTGATCCACTGGCCGTGCGCGAAGCGCGGCTTGTTCACCGAAAGCTACCGCGCCCTCGAAACGTTGTACCGCGAGGGCAGGGTCCGCGGCATCGGCGTGTCCAACTTCCAGCCGGCACACCTCGAGCGTCTGCTCCAAAGCGCCGAAGTCGTGCCGGCGGTCAACCAGATCGAGCTGCACCCCTGGCTGCAGCAGGCCGAGCTGCGTGCCCTGCACGCCTCTCTGGGCATCACCACGGAGGCCTGGAGCCCGCTGGGCCGCGGCCAGGTGCTGGAAGACCCTGTCGTAATGAAGCTCGCCGCGGCGCACCGCCGGAGCGCGGCGCAGATCATCCTGCGCTGGCACCTGGAACTGGGCAACGTGGTCATCCCCAAGGCCAGCTCCTCCAGCCGGATCCGCGAGAACCACGACATCTTCGGTTTCAGCCTCAGCACCGCGGATCTGGATGCCCTGGCCGGCCTGGAGCGGGGATTCCGCACCGGCTCGAACCCCGACAACGTCAACTAGGATCCGACCGAATGGAACACGTGGCCACCGAGTCATCCCCCTTGCCTCCCCTGCTCAGCACGGAACTGGAAACCCGCAGCAGCTCCGCCACGGTGGAACTGGACGGTACTCCCGTCGCTTCCTGGACCTACGAGCCGGTCCAGGAGACCGCGGCGACCCGAACCATACTGGTGATCCACGGCTTCCGCGGCGACCACCACGGGCTGCTGCGGGTCGTCGACCAGTTGCCGGAAATGCGCCTGATCATGCCGGACCTGCCCGGATTCGGCATCTCCGGCGCCTTCCCGCCAGGCGGCCACAGCGTCAGCGGCTACGGCCGCTTCGTCGGTGACTTCATGGCCGCCCTCGGGCTGGGGCCGGACACCGTGCTGCTGGGCCACTCCTTCGGTTCGATCATCGCCAGCCACTTCGTGGCGGAGCATCCGGGTGCAGTCAGCGAACTGATCCTGATCAACCCCATTGCCGCGCCCGCGCTAGAGGGGCCCAAGGGACTCATGACCAAGGCTGCGGTGCTCTACTACGAGGCGGCGGCGCGGCTTCCCCGCAGCATCGGCAATGCCCTGCTGCGGAACCAGCTGATTGTCCGGGTCATGAGCGAGACCATGGCCAAAACCAAGGACAAGGCGCTGCGGCAGTTCGTCCACGCCCAGCACAGTGCGTACTTCTCCGCCTTCGCCGACCGCGACAGCCTTCTCGAAGCGTTCAAGGCCTCGGTCAGCAGCAACGTCGCCGAGGTGGCGCCGATGCTCGCGCTGCCCGTCCTGCTCGTGGCCGGCGAGAAGGACGAGATCGCCACCCTGCCGGACCAGCACAAACTGCTTCCACTGCTGCCGGACGGAACCCTCGAAGTCATTCCCGGCGTCGGGCATCTGATCCACTATGAAACCCCGGAACCCGCCGCGGGCTTCATCCGACGCTTCCTGAAGGGCCACGCCGCGTGAAAATCCTGATTGACGCCCGCTTCACCAAGCTCGACCATCACGACGGGATCAGCCGCTACGGTTCCAGCCTCATCGCCGCCGCCGCCAAAATCGCGGATGTTTCGATGCTGATCAGCGATGTCCGCCAGCTGGCGCTGCTGCCCGACGTCCCCTACACGCTGATCAACAGCCCGCTTTCCCCGGCGGAGCTATTTGTGGCGGCCAAAGTCAACCGTCTCGGCGCCGACGTCGTGGTGTGCCCGATGCAGACGATGGGCAGTTGGGGACGCAAATACGCCTTGGTCCTGACCCTGCACGACCTGATTTACTACGAGCACCCGGCCCCTCCCGGTTTCTTGCCGGCGCCGGTGCGGGTGCTGTGGTGGCTGTATCACAAGGCGTTCTGGCCGCAGCGGGTGTTGCTGAACCGCGCCGACGTCGTCGCCACCATCAGCTCCACCACCGAGGCGTTGATTGCGAAGTACCGGCTCACGAAGCGTCCGGTGCGGATCGTCGGCAATGCCCCGCAGCCGGGGCTCACGCCGCGGGAACCCGGGGCCGGTGCGGACAAGACGTTGCTCTACATGGGCTCCTTCATGCCGTACAAGAACGTGGAGACCATGGTTCGGGGCATGGCGGAGCTGCCGGAGATGACCTTGCACCTGTTGAGCCGGATCACGCCCGAGCGCCGGGCGGAGCTCGCGGCGCTGGCCCCGGCCGGGGCTAACATCGTGTTCCACAACGGAGTGACGGATGCCGAATACGAAGAGCTGCTGGCCCGCACCACCGCGCTGGTGAGCCTCTCGAAGGCGGAGGGCTACGGCCTGCCGCTCGTGGAGGCGATGTCGCACGGCACTCCGGTGATCGCCAGCGACATTCCGATCTTCCGCGAGGTGGGCGGCGACGCGGTCAGCTATGTCGACCCGGACTCACCGTCGGCGTTTGCCGCGGCGGTGCACGCACTGGAGGACGCGGCACTGTGGAAGCAGCGTTCCAGCCGGGCCGTGCAGCGCGCGGCCGAGTTCAGTTGGGATCAGTCCGCCCTAAGGCTGCTGGACGCAGCCGAGGAGGCTGTGGCTTTGCGCGGTCGCAAACGCCGCTAAACCCCGCCGTTTCGCCGGTTCCGTGCCAATTCGACGCGCGCGGACGTCTAATGCGCAGGGAACCGTCGAAATGGCCCCGCTACAGCACGTCGACGCCGTCGAGCCGCAGCTGCACGGGGTCGTCCGTGCGCCTCGCTGCGGCGGC
>NZ_JBFRFD010000422.1:0-3353 GCF_052114645.1 Arthrobacter sp. 2YAF22_2 | reverse complement strand
CCGTTATGAGCCCTCAAAAGGGCCGGTTCGGAGCAGTGGATGTGTTACGTGGGCCGAAAGCGACGGGCAGCTGTCTGCCTCGGCTCGCCTCGCCCGGACGGCGTTGCTAGGCTGGCAGCAAGGCCCGTTCCGGCGGCCTCCGGACGACGGTTCAGTACCCGGCACGCGACAAGACTGGCCAAAGGATCCGTCATGTCTTGGTTAATCCTCGTCCTCTCCGGAGCACTCGAAGCTGTTTGGGCGGCCGCGCTGCACCGAACCGCCCAAGCCAGGGGCCTCCGCCGGCTGGTCCCGGCCCTCGTCTTCCTAATTTCCGTCACGGCGAGCACGGGCGGCCTCGCCATCGCCATGCGGTCCATCCCGACCGGAACCGCTTATGCCGTGTGGGTGGGGGTCGGCGTCGTCCTGACCTCCGGCTACGCGATGATCGCCAAAGTCGAGCGCGCCACCACAGCGCGGATCCTGTTGCTCACCGGAATCGCGGCCTGCGTGGCCGGCCTGAAGTTGGTGGCGTGACCATGAAGTCAGTCGCAACGTCCTGGACCATACTGCTGGGATCCGCCGTGCTGGAGGCCGTCTGGGCCACCGCCTTGGGCCAATCGGACGGATTTTCGCGGCGCTGGCCCACTGCCGTGTTTGCCGTCACCGCGGTGCTCAGCCTGGCCGGGCTCGGCCTTGCCGTGAAGCGCATCCCACTCGGGACCGCCTACGCCGTCTGGGTCGGGATCGGAGCTGCCCTGACGGTCGGCTGGGCGATGGGCACCGGCGTCGAACCGGCCAGCCCGCTGAAGCTGCTGCTGATCGCCGGGATCGTGGGCTGCGCGGCGGGGCTGAAGCTGTTGCCGCCGTCGAACGCAGAGCCTGGTGCCCGGGAGCCGGCCGCCCCCCCGGAGTCTCCCCAGCTTTGAGGGACGACGACGGCGTGTCCTCCGGGACGCGCCGTCGTACCCGCCATTCAAGATCCAAAGGTGGGGAGCCTCCCCGGCGCCCCTGAAAGAAGATTCGGAATAGCCGCCGGCCAGCCGGAGTTCTTGGCAGGGACGGCACCATTCCGGCAGCGATAGGAGACCCAAGATGACGGCAGCACCAGTCCAGCTCGGCGACGGCCTCAGTGTCAGCCCGCTCGGGTTCGGCGGCATGGCCCTGACCCCGGTCTACGGGGACGTGGATCCGGCCGAGGCGCTGGCAACCCTGCACCATGCGGTGGATGCCGGCGTCAGCTTCATCGACACGGCGGACATCTACGGCGGCGGCAACAACGAAGAGCTGATCGCACGGCTGCTCAGGGAACGCCGCGGCGAGGTGCAGCTGGCCACCAAGTTCGGCCTGGTGGGGACACCGGCGACCGGCTATTCGGACATCCGGGGCGACGCCGGCTACGTGCGGCAGGCCGTTGACCGGAGCCTGAAGCGTCTGGGCACCGACACCATTGACCTGTACTACATGCACCGCCGCGACCTCCGCGTTCCGATTGTGGAAACCGTGGAGGCCATGGCGGCGCTGGTGCAGGCCGGCAAGGTGCGGCACCTTGGCCTGTCCGAAGTGACGGCCGCGGAGCTCCGGGAGGCCAGCAGCATCCACCCGATCGCCGCAGTCCAGAGCGAATGGTCCATCTGGAGCCGCGACGTGGAACGTAACGTCGTTCCGGCGGCCGCCGAACTGGGCGTGGGGTTTGTGCCCTACTCGCCGCTGGGCCGGGGATTCCTCACCGGCACTGTCGACGCCTCGAAGCTGGGCAGCAACGACTTCCGCCGCAACATCCCCCGCTTCGCCGAATCCGCGCTGGACGCCAACCAAGCCGTGGTCGCCGCGGTCCAGACGGTCGCCACCGAGCTCAGCAGTCCCGGACACACCGCGACGCCGGCCCAGGTGGCTCTCGCCTGGCTGCTCGCCCAGGGCAGCAGGATGGGACTGACTGTGGTTCCCATCCCGGGCACGCGCAAGGCGGCCCGGATCGATGAAAACCTGGGCGCCCTGGCGCTTAACCTGACCCCGACGCAACTTGAGACGCTCGACGCCGCGGCGGACGCCGTCGTCGGTTCCCGCTCCGCTAACCCGAACTGGGTCTCACAGGGCCGTGAATAGCTCGTCCTAGACTGAAGCCCATGGACTCACTCATTCACTCGCTCCGTGACATCACCATCCGCCGGATTTCGGTCAGCGAGATGGACAACAACGTGTACCTGCTGACGGCAAAGGCTTCCGGCGCGCAGCTCCTGATTGATGCGGCCGACGACCTGTCCGCCATCGAAGGGCTGCTCGCCGACGCCGCCGCGGATACCGCCGCGACGCCGAAGCTGGCCCTGGTCGCCACCACACACCAGCACTGGGACCACGTCCGCGCGCTGCCTGGCCTGGTGGAGGCCACCGGCGTGAAAACTGCGGCCGGGACAGACGATGCCCCGGAACTTCCGGTGCCGGTCGATGTCCTGCTGGATCACGGGGACGTCGGCAACTTCGACGGCTTCGACGTGACGGCTGTCCATCTGCGCGGACACACCCCGGGTTCGATCGCCCTCGTGTACCAAGATCCGGACGGCCCGGCGCACATCTTCTCCGGGGACTCGCTGTTTCCCGGCGGCGTGGGCAACACCCAGAAGGATCCGGAACGGTTTGCCCAGCTGATCACCGATGTGAGCGAGCGGCTGTTCGACGTGTATCCGGATGACACCGTGGTGCACCCGGGCCACGGGAAACCGACCACCCTGGGTGCGGAACGCCCGCACCTGGCGGAGTGGCGCGCCCGCGGCTGGTAAGCCCAAAAACCTCATCGAGTGCTCCGTAAACGCCCTTATGAACCTTCTAAAGGGCGTTTTCGGAGCACTCGATGGTGGAACGGTTGGGGATTAGCGGCTGCGACGTTCGTTCGACGCCGGTGCGGAAGCCCGGCGGGGTCCGCCACTGCGTGCCGGACGACCTTCGCCGGATCGGCCGTTGCCGCCGCCTGCGTAGGACCCGCCCGAAGTTCCGCCGGTGTTGGATGACCAGACCGGCGAATTCGCGCCGCCCTTGGTTCCACCGGACTTGGCCCCGGCAGCTGCACGCTGGCCCGTTGCCGGGCGGCCGCCACGCTGGCCGCCGGTTGCGCCACCCGTGCGGGGGGCACCCCCGGTGCGGGGTGCGCCGCTGCGGGGAGCCGAGGCGCCCCGGGCGTCGCTGCGCCCCTCCGAGGCGCGTCCGTCTGAACCACGGCCGGCCGCGGCGCGGCCGCCTGAAGCCGGAACATCGTTGCGGTGGGTGCCATACGAGGTTGAGCGGGCGCGGACGCTGCGGCGCTCGGCGCGCTCGGCATCCTGCCGGTCCTCGTTGCGTTCGATGACGCGCTCGGCGGCGTTGCGGGCAGCGGCCTGGCC
>NZ_JBFRFD010000421.1:0-3363 GCF_052114645.1 Arthrobacter sp. 2YAF22_2 | reverse complement strand
GGGGTGCGTCGGGCGAACCACGGCAACAACTGAGGGAGCGTCAGCCAAAATGCCGCCACAACTGAGGGGGCGTGCCGGGGTGGGAGGCTTAAACGCTTAAACGCCGACGGCGGCCCCCCAAAGGTGGGACCGCCGTCGTCGTACCGGGCGTGCCGACGTGGACCTTGTCGGCACAGATGGTGAGGGCCGGATGGCCGGGTGGCTAGAAACCGCCCATGCCGCCCATGCCGCCCATGTCGTCGCCACCACCCATGGCCGGGGAGTTCTTCTCCGGCTTGTCGGCCACAACGGCCTCGGTGGTCAGGAACAGGCCGGCGATGGAAGCCGCGTTCTGCAGGGCAGAGCGGGTCACCTTGACCGGGTCGTTGATGCCGGCTGCCAGCAGGTCGACGTACTCGCCGGTGGCTGCGTTCAGGCCATGGCCTGCGGGCAGGCCGCGGACCTTGTCCACCACGACGCCGGGCTCGAGGCCGGCGTTGAAGGCGATCTGCTTCAGCGGGGCGTCGATGGCAACGCGGACGATGTTCGCACCGGTTGCTTCGTCACCTTCGAGCTGCAGGTTGGCGAACGCCTTGGCGCCGGCCTGGATCAGAGCCACGCCACCGCCGGCGACGATGCCCTCTTCGACAGCAGCCTTCGCGTTGCGGACGGCGTCCTCAATGCGGTGCTTGCGTTCCTTGAGCTCAACCTCGGTTGCGGCACCAGCCTTGATGACTGCAACGCCGCCGGCCAGCTTGGCCAGGCGCTCCTGCAGCTTCTCGCGGTCGTAGTCCGAATCGGAGTTCTCGATCTCGGCACGGATCTGGGACACGCGACCGGCGATCTGGTCGGCGTCGCCGGCACCCTCAACGATGGTGGTCTCGTCTTTGGTGACAACGACCTTGCGGGCCTTGCCGAGCAGCTCGAGGCCGGCGGTCTCAAGCTTGAGGCCGACTTCCTCGGAGATGACCTGGCCGCCGGTCAGGATGGCGATGTCGGCCAGCTGGGCCTTGCGGCGGTCGCCGAAGCCCGGAGCCTTGACGGCGACGGACTTGAAGGTGCCGCGGATCTTGTTGACGATCAGGGTGGCCAGGGCCTCGCCCTCGATGTCCTCGGCAATGATCAGCAGCGGCTTGGAGGACTGCATGACCTTTTCGAGGACAGCAACCAGTTCCTTGACGTTGGAGATCTTGGAGTTGACGATCAGGATGTACGGATCCTCAAGGACCGTTTCCTGGCGCTCGGCGTCGGTGACGAAGTAGGCCGAGATGTAGCCCTTGTCGAAGCGCATGCCCTCGGTGAGCTCCAGCTCGAGGCCGAAGGTGTTGGACTCCTCGACGGTGATGACGCCTTCCTTGCCGACCTTGTCCAGGGCTTCGGCAATCAGGGCGCCAATTTCGTTGTCCCCGGCTGAGATGGACGCGGTGGCGGCGATCTCTTCCTTGGTTTCGATTTCCTTGGCGGAGGCCAGGAGCTCGCGGGTGACCGCCTCGACGGCCTTTTCGATGCCGCGTTTGAGGGACAGCGGGTCAGCGCCGGCCGCGACGTTGCGCAGGCCTTCCTTGACCAGGGCCTGGGCGAGCACGGTGGCGGTGGTGGTTCCGTCGCCGGCGACGTCGTCCGTCTTCTTGGCAACTTCTTTGACCAGCTCGGCGCCGATCTTCTCGTAAGGGTCGTCCAGTTCGATCTCCTTGGCGATGGAAACACCATCGTTGGTGATCGTGGGGGCGCCCCACTTCTTTTCGAGGACGACGTTGCGTCCACGCGGGCCGAGGGTGACCTTGACGGCGTCGGCGAGGATGTTCAGGCCCCGCTCAAGACCGCGGCGTGCCTCTTCATCAAATGCAATGATCTTGGCCATAACGGCAGTAGTCCTTTCGGGACAGTCGTTAAGAATGAACCTTGGTTGTGGTGCCCGCGACGGACGATTCCTGTCCGGCAGCCTCTGTATGCCGCCGGACCGGGGATCTCACCCCAGCCAGGTGTTTCTTTCGCTCCCGGTCAATCGGCCGCCACACGCAACGGCCGAAACCGGGCGTCGTGTTAGCAGTCAATACGCGGGAGTGCTAACTCAATAATTAGCACTCCCCCGGGGAGAGTGCAAGCAGTGCCTGTCCCCCGAGCCGTCACTGGGCCCGCTCTTCGCTAGGAGCGATCAGGACCCCGCGCTGCGGGCCGTTTCGGTGCCGGTCATCTTGGCGGTGTTGTCCGCGCCGTAGCTGTAGACCATGTAGCCCGCGACGGTGACGTCACCATTGCTGTCGAAATTGATCGGTCCGGACTGACCTTCATAGTCGGGGCGCTTGCCGGCACGGAGTGCCGTCACGCAGTCCTGGTACGTCGTGCAGGTCTGGGCCTCGCCGGAGGACCCGCCGGGAGCGGCTGTCGTTCCGCCGGAGACGGAGACCAGCTTCGCGGCGATGGACGTGCCTGCATCGTCGTCGGCCGCGGCGGCGGCGAGCGCGGCGAGGTTGACGGCGTCGTACGTCTCGGCCGCGAACGCCATGTCCTTCAGGCCGGGGTCGACGGCCACGAGTTCGGCCTGGAAGTGCGCGGACGGGAACATGCCGGGAAGAATCCCGCGGGCGCCGTCCAGGGCCTTGGAGCCGAGGCCCTGTCCGTACTGGTTGACTGCCCCGTCGCTCAGGACGAGCTTGCGCCCTGCCAGCCCCGCGTTGTTGAGCTCGGCGATGGCACCCTGGGCGCCGTCGCGGGCTACCAGGACGACGGCGTCCGGGGAGGCCGCCTTGGCGGCTGCTGCCGCCTGCTGGGCCTGGCCGGCCTTGAATTCAGCGTCGACGGAGGTACCGAGGCCGGCGGCCTGCGCGGCTTCGGAGACGGCTATCGAGACCTCCTTGCCGTAGCTGCCTTCCTCGTGCACGACGGCGATGGTCTTGGCGCCGCCGTCTTTGGCGAGCTTGACGAGGACCGAAGCCTGCGCCACATCGGCGGCGACGGTCCGGAAGTAGTAGCCGCCGCTCTTGTATTTGCTGAGCCCCGGCGCCGTGTTGGCCGGGGAAATGATCGCGATCTTGGCGCGCGAGAGCACGTCAATGGCGTCCGGCGCCCGGCTGGAGTCGGTGGGGCCGATCACGACGTCGGCCTTGGCGGCCACCAGGGTCTTGGCCTGGGCGGCGGTGTCCGTGCCGATCGATTCCGGCAGCAGCTCCACGGGCTTGCCCTTGTGTCCGCCAGCAGCGTTGATTTCCTTGACCGCGAGCTTGGCCGCCGCCAGCTGGGATGCGTTGAGAAAGCCCTGTTTGCCGGTGCTGTCCAGGATCAGGCCGATCCGCAGGGTGCCGTCGCCGGCCGCGTCCACGGCGCCCACCCGGGCGTTCCCGGTGGGACCCGCGCAGGCGCCCAGGGCCATGGCGGCTGCAAGGC
>NZ_JBFRFD010000420.1:0-3368 GCF_052114645.1 Arthrobacter sp. 2YAF22_2 | reverse complement strand
CTCATAGACATCATCCTGCTGCTGACCAACACGACGCGCGACAAGCAAGGCTTACCCCTGGAGGGTTACGCCAGGCACCGGAAGCTGGCCCTGATCATTACCGTGTGCGTCATCCTCCTGAGCATTATCGGCAACTCGGCCGCCCGCGCCGGATCCGGCACCTCCGCCTCGTCCGTCACCGCACCCGAAAAGTCGGTCACCTCAACTACCGCCGTCCCGGTAGAAACCAAGTCGGCGGACCCCGCCGCTGAGAAGGCCAAAGCCGACGCGGACGTGAAAGCGAAAGCGGACGCCGACGCAGCCGCTGCGAAATCCAAGGCCGATGCTGACGCTAAGGCCAAGTCCGATGCCGACGCGGCAGCCGCCAAGGCGCAGGCCGACGCCACGGCGAAAGCCAAAGCTGATGCTGACGCAGCTGCCGCCAAGGCAAAAGCCGACGCTGACGCCGCTGCCAAGGCCGGGACCGCCAGCCAGCAGAACGCCCTGCGCTCCGCTTCCAGCTACCTCAAATTCAGCGCCTTCTCGCGGACAGGCCTCATCGGGCAACTGGAGTACGAGAAGTTCTCGACCGCGGATGCGACCTGGGCCGTGGACCGTATAACCGTCGACTGGAACGAGCAGGCAGCCAAATCGGCTCAGAGCTATCTGAAGATGACCGGGTTCTCACACGGCAGCCTTGTCGACCAGCTGATCTACGAGGGCTTCACCCCGGAGCAGGCCGAATACGGAGTGGCCAAAGCGGGTCTGTAGGCCCGGACGCGAGGGTCAGGCGACAGATCCGGGCTCTTAGCACTGCTCCCTCGGGCCTGCCTTCAGCTCGCCGGCGGCGATACGCTAGGCGGTCCGGCCGTACGCCGCCGCGATGAAGTCTTCGACGTCGTTGGCGCCGATGCGGATCCAGGCCGCGGCCGCCAACCTGGATCCCGCGCAGCTCGCCGGATCGGAGCAACACCCGCACCTGGGCGTCGCTGACGTTCAATCCCTCGGCGACGTGGTCGACGGTGAGAAACCGCTGGCGGGGTTCTGGCGTGTCAGGCATGGGGACATCGTAGACAGGCCGGAGATGGATCCCCGCGGGTCGGGCCCCGGCCGCGTCCTGCAGCCGGGGCCTGGACAGTACCGAGGTCGTGTCCCTAAAGGTCGGGGTCCCTTCTCGCCGGCCGTCGAGCGCCAGCTGCCCGCTCTGGCCGACCTCGAGATCCAGGGCGATCAGCGATCAGGCCGGATCTGGGTCAAAATTGACCTGAATTGGTCCAACTTGTTCCGAAAAATCTCAACCAGCTCGGAATCTCACAAGACCGATTAGTTTGTCCTAAGGACCAAGTTGCCTGTCCATCTACAAGGCGACGAAACGGACCTAGAAGTCCCAGTCGTCATCCTCAGTGTTAACAGCCTTGCCAATCACATAAGACGACCCCGACCCCGAGAAGAAGTCGTGGTTCTCGTCCGCGTTCGGCGACAAGGCCGACAGGATCGCCGGGTTCACGTCGGTTACGGAGGCCGGGAACATGGCCTCGTATCCCAGGTTCATCAGCGCCTTATTGGCGTTGTAGTGCAGGAACTTCTTGACGTCCTCGGCCAGGCCAACGGAATCGTAGAGATCATGGGTGTACTGGACCTCGTTTTCGTACAGCTCGAAGAGCAACTCGAACGTGTAGTCCTTGATTTCCTGCTTGCGCTCCTCGGACAGGCCTTCCAGGCCCTTCTGGAACTTGTAGCCGATGTAGTAGCCGTGCACGGCCTCGTCGCGGATGATCAGGCGGATCAGGTCGGCCGTGTTCGTCAGCTTGGCGCGTGAGGACCAGTACATCGGCAGGTAGAAGCCCGAGTAGAAAAGGAAGGACTCCAGCAGCGTGGACGCCACCTTGCGCTTCAGCGGGTCGTCGCCCTGGTAGTAGTCCATGACGATCTGCGCCTTCTTCTGAAGGTTCGCGTTCTCGGTGGACCAGCGGAACGCCTCGTCGATCTCCTTGGTGGAGGCCAGCGTGGAGAAGATCGATGAGTAGCTCTTGGCATGCACCGACTCCATGAAGGCGATGTTCGTGTAGACAGCCTCTTCATGCGGGGTGATCGCATCCGGGATTAGCGAGACGGCGCCCACGGTGCCCTGGATGGTATCCAGCAGGGTCAGGCCGGTGAACACGCGCATGGTGAGCTGCTGCTCGTCCGGCGTCAGCGTCGCCCAGGACTGCACATCGTTGGACAGCGGGATCTTCTCCGGCAGCCAGAAGTTATTGACCAGGCGATTCCAGACGTCCACGTCCTTGTCGTCCTGGATGCGGTTCCAGTTAATGGCTTCAACGTGGCTAAGCAGCTTGACCTTCTCGGTCATGTCATCCCCTAAGAAGTTGGGTTGGATCTCTAGTTAAAGCGTACGACGGCGGGCGAACACCCGCCGTCGTACTCAAGCATTTAGTTGAAGGTTAAAGCATGCAGCTGACGCAGTTGTCCACCTCAGTTCCCTCCAGCGCGAGCTGGCGGAGACGGATGTAGTAGATGGTCTTGATGCCCTTCTTCCAGGCGTAGATCTGGGCCTTGTTGATGTCTCGCGTGGTGGCCGTGTCCTTGAAGAACAGCGTCAGGGACAGGCCCTGGTCCACGTGCTGGGTGGCGGCGGCGTAAGTGTCGATGACCTTCTCGTAGCCGATCTCGTACGCGTCCTGGTAGTACTCCAGGTTGTCGTTCGTCAGGTACGGCGCCGGGTAGTACACGCGGCCCAGCTTGCCTTCCTTGCGGATCTCGATCTTGGACGCCACCGGGTGGATCGAGGAGGTGGAGTTGTTGATGTAGGAGATCGAACCGGTCGGCGGGACGGCCTGCAGGTTCTGGTTGTAGATGCCGTGCTCCATGACGGAGGCCTTGAGCTCGCGCCAGTCATCCTGGGTGGGGATGTGGATGTGCGCGAACAGCTCGGCAACCTTCGCCGTCTGCGGCACCCACTCCTGCTCGGTGTACTTGTCGAAGAACTCGCCCGAGGCGTACTTGGACTTCTCGAAGCCGCCGAAGGTCTGGCCGGTCCGGATGGCCAGTTGGTTGGAGGCGCGGATCGCGTGGAACACCACCGAGTAGAAGTAGATGTTCGTGAAGTCGATGCCTTCCTCGGAGCCGTAGTGCACCCGCTCGCGGGCCAGGTAGCCGTGCAGGTTCATCTGGCCMAGGCCGATCGCGTGGCTCTGGTCGTTGCCGCGGGCGATCGAGGGTACCGACGTGATGTTGGACATGTCCGAGACGGCCGAGAGTGCGCGGATGGCGGTCTCGATGGTCAGGCCGAAGTCCGGCGAGTCCATCGCCTTGGCGATGTTCAGCGAGCCCAGGTTGCAGGAGATGTCCTTGCCGGTGGTGTCGTAGGACAGGTCATCGTGGTACGT
>NZ_JBFRFD010000419.1:0-3373 GCF_052114645.1 Arthrobacter sp. 2YAF22_2 | reverse complement strand
GTGCCCCGCATGGACACCGCCAGAGCGGGGATCCGGTATTGCCGGTATCCGCCGACGCCGCGGACCGCGAGGACGTGTTCGACGTCGGGAATAGCCAGCGGGATGGCAGGAGACGCAACGGGAAGGAGGTGGGATGTCATACGTACAGCGTAGGCGGTCGCGTGTTTTCTGTCGGCCCCTGTTGCCCCGCCGCTAGGGGGAGTAGGTTGCTCGAATGGACGATACTTATCAGGTCATCGTGGTCGGGGGCGGTTTCGCGGGCATGACAGCGGCCAAGGAACTTGGCCGTAAGGGTGTCAGCGTGCTGCTGATCGACTCCAACAGCTACCACCAGTTCCAGCCGCTCCTTTACCAGGTCGCGACGTCACAGATCGGGGTATCGGCCATTGCGCGGCCGCTTCGGTCCATCTTCCGCCGGCTCAGCCGTGTGCGGGTGCTCACCGCTGATGTCGCAACGTTCGACGCCGCTAACCACACCGTCACGACGGCCGACGGCGACACCTTCCGGGCCGAGATCCTGGTGCTTGCGGTGGGCGCCGTGCCGAACTTCTTCAATACAGCGGGTGCCGATGAGTACGCCTTCCCGTTGTATTCGGTCACCGACGCGACGCGGCTGGGTTCCAAGCTCACCCAACTGCTGGACGAGGCGGACGGGGAGCCCGCCGGGACTGTGGACGTCGTCGTCGTTGGCGGCGGACCCACGGGTGTGGAGACCGCCGGTGCCATGGCGGAAAACGTCAAGTTCGTGGTGCCGAAATTCTATTCCCCGGAACTCGCCGCCCGGTGCCATGTCCATCTGGTCGACATGATTCCGACAGTTCTCAATGCTTTTTCGACGAATTTGCAGGAGTACACCAAGAAGCGCCTGAACAAGATAGGGGTGCAGTTGCACCTGGGCGTCGGCGTTTCCGAGGTCCGCGCCGACGGCGTGACCCTCGCCGATGGGACCGTCATACCCAGCCGGGCGGTGGTGTGGGCCGGGGGCCTGAAGGCCGGCGAGATTTTTGCCGGCTCCGGCCTGACTCAGGGCCGTGGCGGCCGCATCGACGTTCGACCGGACCTGACCGCGCCCGACGTCGAGGGCGTGTACGTCCTCGGAGACGCGGCCAACATGACCGATTCGACCGGGACCAAACTCCCGCAATTGGGCTCCGTCGCGCAGCAGGCGGGGAAGTGGGCGGCCCGCAATATCTACGCCGACCTCAACGGCGGAGAGCGGCGGCCCTTCGAATACTTCGACAAGGGCTACATGGCGATGATCGGCCGGGGCGCGGCGGTTGCCGAGATCGGACGTAAGCGCATCCCGCTCCAGGGGCCCTTCGCGTTCGTTTCCTGGCTCCTGGTCCACCTGGCCCTGCTGTCCGGTTTCCAGCAGAAGGTCCGCGCGCTGTTTTCCTGGCTCAACGGCTACGTCACGCACAGCCCGGCACAGGTCGTCGTCGGCCGGCCGGAATGACAGGCCGGGGGTCCTGAAGCAGCGGCGCACAGCCCGACCGGCTTCCGGCAGGYCGACGCGCCAAGCTACTTCGGCGTGCTACTTCTTGGGGTCCTCCGGATGGCGGGACTGCTCGCGGATCTGCAATTCCTCTTCGTATTCGCGGAGGTCGTTGGCCTGATCGCCCGCATCGCCGTGCCATTCTTCGCCGCTGACCTGGCGCTCAAACTCCTGGGCCGGTTGCGCATCCTCAAGGGCGTCGACTTCTTTTTCGAACTTTTCCTGCTCGGACTTTTCGCTCATTGGCTCGCCTCTCCGCTGTGGGTGAACCTGCTGCCGGTACCGACAGGCTGGTCCTTATGCCCTCAGCTTAGGTCCGTGCGGGAAAGAGCAACAGCGAACCGGGCACAGGCCATACTCGTGCCCCCCGTTTCTCGCGCGGAGGCACCCTCAGAGTTCCGTGCGGCAGACCGTTCGGAAGGCGTCAATCGCCCGGTCAAGGGCGCCCGGGTCGCCGGCCACGACGGCTGCCAACTCGGTCGCGTAGGCGTGCTTCAGGATGGTACCTGCGAGCAGTTTTACAACCTCTACATGTCCCTGATGATCCGCCGGCAGGGCCGCAGGATCCACGGCCTCACCGGCCAGCCGCTCGGAAATGAGGGGTTCCACCAGCTGCTGCACCTCCGTGACATGCTGCTTGAGGCGGGTAATCAGTTCCGGCACTGCCAGGAGCACGTTGCGCATCCGTGAGCCGGTCATACCGCCAAGGCCGGCGGCGCGCATGGCGGCGGCCATCAGATGGGCGGCATCGCCGACGGCGGTCCGGCGTCCGGCGCGGAAAGCCGCCACCGCGTCCTCGGCCAATGCGGGTTCCCGAAGCCCGAGGATGGCGTCCTCCTTCGTCGGAAAATAATTGAAGAAGGTCCGGCGCGAGATGCCGGCGCGCTCGGCGACCGCCTCCACCGTGGCGGAGGCCAACCCGCCCTCGAGCGCCGCGGCGGCGGCCGCCTCATGGATCGCCGTCCACGTCTCGTCTTTTTGGCGCTCCCGAAGCGACGGTCCCTGAGCTGATGTGCCGCGTCCAGTCATGCAGCAATTTTATGCACCAGTGCATATCCTGCCCAAACGCAACGGCGCCGGGAGTGTTAGGCCCTTGACCGCCCCGAACCGACGGCGGAGTCTGTCCGTATGAGTGAATCGAATCCGACTGATCACAATCCGAGTGACCGGAATCCGGGAACGGGGCCCGAGATCAAATCCAAAGAACTGACGGAGACGCCGACGGCGGTGCTGCGCGAGACCGTGCCCATGACCGCCCTGCGTGAATTTTTTGACCGTGCCTACCCGACGGTGATGGCGGCCGTGCAGCAGCAAAACGTCCAGCTGGCTGGGCCGCCGTTCGCGCTGTACCGGGGCATGCCTACCGACGTCGTCGATGTGGAAGCCGGCTTCCCGCTGGCCGCACCCTATCCGGCCGGGGGCGATGACGGCGTGGCCGCCGGTGTGCTGCCTGCCGGCCGAGCCCTAGAAGCGATGCACGTGGGGCCCTACGAAAGCCTGCCGGAGACCTACGGCGCGGTGATGGCCCGGATGGAGGCGGACGGCCTGACGCCGGGCAACACCATGTGGGAGTACTACCTCACCGATCCCTCCGCCGAACCCGCCCCGGCAGCGTGGAAGACCTTAATCGTCTGGCCGGTGGCTTGAGCCCGAACGACGAGCCTCGCGGAAAGAGCGCCGCGGGACTCATCCGTCTGGACCTGCTGACGACGCCTACGACATATTCGCCCCATATTGGCCGCAATCGGACGGGGGAATCGCGCGGCCGCCGGCCCTGGAAGGGGCCGGGTCCCCGTTGCTCGGCGGTTGTCGCCTCCCTGAAGGGGGCCCGCGTTGCAACCGTCCGATTGCGGCCAATATGGGGCGAATATGTCGTAG